>JAZGES010000250.1:0-18694 GCA_036478935.1 Thiotrichaceae bacterium | reverse complement strand
ATGCTTTTTATGCACAATCAGGTGGTGTTACCGCTGTGATCAACGCTTCAGCTTGTGGTGTTATCGAAACGGCTCGTAAACACCCTGATAAAATCGGTACGGTTTACGCAGGTCAGAACGGTATCATCGGTGCATTGATGGAAAACCTGATTGATACAAGTAAAGAGTCAGAAGAAGATATCTCAGCTCTACGACATACTCCTTCTGGTGCAATGGGTTCTTGTCGTTACAAGATGAAAAGCTTGGAAGACAATAAAGCAGAATATGATCGTTTGATCGAAGTCTTTAAAGCACATAATATCGGTTATTTCTTCTATAACGGTGGCGGCGATTCAGCAGATACCTGTTTAAAAGTATCTCAGCTTTCAGAAAAAACAGGTTTCCCTATTCAGGCAATCCATGTTCCTAAAACTGTAGATAATGATCTACCTATTACTGATAACTGCCCAGGGTTTGGCTCAGTTGCTAAATACATTGCAGTATCGACTCGTGAAGCTAGTTTTGATGTTTCATCAATGGCTGCAACTTCTACCAAGATTTTCGTATTAGAAGTAATGGGTCGTCATGCTGGTTGGATCGCAGCAGCAGGTGCATTAGCTGCTGATGAAGATAATGACATCCCCGTCGTTATTCTTTTCCCTGAAGTAAAGTTTGATCAAGAGAAATTCCTTGCTTTAGTAGACTCAAAAGTAAAAAGCCATGGCTATTGTACGATTGTTGTTTCTGAAGGAACGGCATGGCCTGATGGCCGCTTCTTGGCGGAGCAAGGCACACGCGATGATTTCGGTCATGCTCAATTAGGCGGAGCAGCTCCAGTAGTTGCTAACTTAATTAAAGATGCACTTGGCTATAAATTCCATTGGGCAGTTGCTGATTACCTACAGCGTGCAGCACGTCATTTGGCTTCTAAGTCAGATGTTGAGCAAGCGTATGCATTGGGTGAGGCAGCAGTAAACATGGCTCTAGAAGGTAAAAACTCAGTTATGCCAGCCATTATCCGTACCTCTAATGATCCTTACACATGGGAAATTGGTTCAGGTGATTTAAAAGACATCGCTAACGTAGAAAAAATGATGCCAATGGAATACATCAGTGAAGATGGTTTCGGTATTACAGATGCGTGTCGTGAATACCTATTACCATTAATTGACGGTGAAGATTATCCTCCTTACAAAAATGGTATGCCTGACTATGTTACTTTGAAGAAAGTACTGGCAGAGAAAAAGCTACCTGAGTTTAAAATGAAGCTATAAGCTCAGCGTAAATTAGGCAGCAAGAAAACCCTTTCCTAGTGAAAGGGTTTTTTCGTTGTGGAGTAGCAGTTTTACAAAAGAGAGAGAATATGAAAGCAGAAATAATAACCATAGGTGATGAGCTCCTCATCGGACAAACTGTTGATACGAATAGTGGCTGGATCGGGGAACAGTTAAGTTTAATGGGGATTAAAGTCCATCAGGTTTCCAGCATTACCGATGAAGAAAACCATATTATTACTGCTTTAGACGAAGCATCAAAAAGAGCACAAATCATTATTCTTACCGGTGGCTTAGGGCCAACTAAGGACGATTTAACAAAGCATACCTTATGTAAATACTTTGATACTGAGTTGGTATTAAACTGCGATGTTTTAGAAAAACTGGAAGGGCTTTATAAAAAATACGATGTGCCTTTTAATGCCGTAAACCAAGAACAAGCTTTATTGCCTAAGGCTTGCATTACACTTCCCAACACAAGAGGTACGGCTAGTGGGATGTGGTTTGAAAAGGATGACATTGTCTATATATCTCTTCCCGGAGTGCCTCATGAAATGAAAGGCATTTTAGTAAAAGAGGGCTTTCCAAAACTAGAAGCCCACTTCGATTTACCCCTTGTCGTCCATAAAACGGTTAGAACAATGGGGGCGCCTGAATCCAAGCTAGCTCAAATACTAGAAACATGGGAGAACTCTCTGGTAGAGCATGCTTTGAAGTTGGCTTATCTGCCCTCGCCCGGTGCTGTGAGACTACGAGTTTCAGGAGAAGCTTCTCGTTCTGTTAATTTAGACTCTATAGTTCAACAAAAGATTGATGAGTTACCTGAGTTAATTGGCGATTACATCTATGGATATGAAAAAGAATCCATTCAAGAGGTTGTCGGTAATCTCCTTCTAGAGCAAGGAAAAACACTAGGTACAGCGGAAAGCTGTACAGGTGGATCTATTAGCCGACTGATAACAGGAATTTCTGGTAGCTCTGCCTACTTTAAAGGAAGCATTGTTTCCTATGCCAATGAAGTTAAGGTCAACCTGTTAAATGTCTCACCCGAAAGCATAGAAAAGCATGGCGCGGTGAGTGAACAAGTCGTCACGCAAATGGCTAACAATGCCCGAGAAATTTTACAGGCTGACTATGCGGTAGCAACATCAGGAGTCGCAGGTCCTACTGGTGGCTCTGCAGAAAAGCCAGTGGGAACAGTATGGATTGCAGTAGCCGCTGAGAATGAAGTGAGATCAAAGAAGCTAACATTGCCTTACGATCATAGAGGAAGGAACATTTCAGTCAGCGCTGATTACGCATTAGCTTTTCTAAGATCAGAGTTTTTAGTTGATCGAAAGCTAAAATGATTTTCAAATCAAAGCGTTTGTCGTTAGTATGTCCAACTTGATCTAACGGGAGTAAGTAATGCCAAAAGCAGGTGATTTAAAACGTGGAATGATTGTAGAGCTTGATGGCAAGCCGCATGTCGTTAAATCAGTAGAATCAAGAAGTCCCTCATCAAGAGGTGCATCAACGTTGTACAAAGTTCGCTTTAATAACCTGCAAACAGGTCAAAAGCGAGACGAAAGCTACAAGACAGATGACATGTTGAAAGAGGCTGATTGTAACCGTGTAGCCGTGCAATATTCCTATACCGATGGTGATTACGAAGTCTTTATGAACATGGAAGACTACAGCCAGTACAGTTTGTTAAAAGCTGATATTGAAGATCAAATGGGCTACATAACCGAAGGCTTGGAAGGTATTACTGCATTATTGATGGATGATAAAGTGCTGGGCATTGAGCTACCACAAACCGTCAGCTTGGCTATTACAGAAACATCACCAAAAATCAAAGGGGCTTCGGCATCTTCACGAACCAAAACAGCTATGCTATCGACAGGAATTGAAATTCAAGTGCCTGAATATCTAGATGCTGGGGAAGTAGTTAAAGTGAATACTTCTACTGCAAAATTTATGTCACGCGAATAACCCCAATACATAAGCTTGTGCGCTATATAGCGCGCGAGCAACATCAAGGATACCTTAAAAAGTGGCTAACAAAATCGTCAGCTTTCATGAAGACAGTAGTGCAATGCGCTATATCCCTGTTGTGCTGCCAGAGTTAGTTAAGGGTTTGTTAGGAGAAAAACCGCTGCAAGATGCTACAGAACGCAATGCTTTTGCACGTTTTTCTGAGCTGCTGCAAGCTTTGTATCATACCCACTATTTTGAGCGTTACCGTGACCTCAACCGCTATTACCAGCCTTTTAACCCTGATCAAGATACTACCACCTTAGAAAGCTGGTCAGAAAAAGATCGTGTTTGCTATCAACAGCAATTATTCACCGATTTAAAGTTACTATTAACAAAGGCGAATTACGATGAGCTAGATGAAACGCTTATTAATGAATCGTTGAGTCAGGAGTTATCCAGTAATCTATCGGTTGATGTTGAAATGGATGACTTTGAGCAAATACTGTTTTTCGTTCGCGGTCATGGGATACAGAAAAATAAAAAACGAAACTGGAAGCATTTGTATTTAACTTCAACAATTGAAGAAGTTGCGACTTATCAGCGACTCTGTGTTGTTTTTAGATTTCAAACGGAAGAAAAGTTGCGTGAGAGCTTAAAAAAACGTGGCATGAATCGCTTTTCCATTTGGCGACATATTCTGCACCATCGCGCCGTGATGGAAACAACCGCATCGCGTGACTATATATTCTTACGGCTATTTAGGGATGTTCCTAAGTCAGATTTAGAAATGTTATTTCCTAATAGCAAGGTGCATTTCACCTTCCTCGATAAAATCAAATTAGGTGTTACAGGCGGAGCTGGCACTGCAGGAGGCTTATGGGCTTTGATATCAAAGTTGGCCATTGCGGTTAAACCTTTGACCATACTGATGGCTATATTAGGTTTTGGTAGCATCGTGGGTCGACAGGTTAGCAACGTCATGCACCACCAAAATAGCTATCAAATGGTGCTATCACGAAGCCTCTATACACATAGCTTGGATATCAATGTTGGGGTGATAGGTTCATTGATAGATCAAGCAAGAGAGGAAGAAATAAAAGAAGCGTTGCTGGCTTATTATTTTTTAATGAGGGCTGGAAATAAAGGAATGAGCATTGGCTCTCTAGATCAAAAAGTCGAACAACACTTGATGATGCGCTATGGTTTCTTTATGGATTTTGAAGTGCAGGATGCGGTTGTCAAACTTAAGCTAAGTGGATTAGTGAATGAGGATGCTTCTGGGCTATTGCACGCTGTTTCGTTAGAAGAGGCTAGCAAAAAGTTAACTTCTCAGTGGGAAGATATTTTTTCTGTGGCCAAAAGGTTGTCGCTTCTTGGGAAGATTTAGAGCGTGCGGGTGTCTTAAAGAAACTCCGATCAAGTCATCCGTCCTTAAAGAATATCAATATAATCTAACCTGATTTTTAGATGCTGACCCTGTTCATCTTCAATAAGTAAAAACTCTTCATGATTCTTAGCAAGGAGATCAATCGGTTTAATAAGCTGGCTTTGCTTTTCTTCTCCGGGTAATTGCCAGCTAAGCTGCAAGTGTTTTTTATGCATAATGGCAAGTTCAAATTCGCTATGTAACCCACAATCAATAGATGTGTAATCTGTCATTTTTTATTCTCAAGTACTTTGCTGGAATACCCTACAAGATATTCCAGCGTATGATGCTAGTGAGCCGAAGTATGTGGAGTAGCTCTTTGAGTTTCAATATCACACTGCATTGAAGCGGGTGAATACATTTTTCGACCAATAATCATTAAGCCTAGTAGCAAACCACCTAATGCACTAATTAAAGTTACTTTAATATGAGCCAGTCCTTCAGCGTCTGCTAAAGCTCCTACCAAGATCACCATTAACAAGGGAGAGATAAAGAGCATGGTTCGTGTGTAAGCTAACCAAAAGAAGGCTTGTTCATTGGAATGGCTTAGGTTTTGTAACAACTTCCTTAAAGGTGTCGCCAGTGTCAGTAAAACAATGCTACTAAGTGTAAGGCTTAGGAATATTTCGTAAAAGAAAAGTGAAAGGTCTGTCATGGTATTTCTCCTTTTTTATTAAAGACCGAATCAGCATAGAAGAAATGAAAATGTCCGGCTTCCTGATTGATAAAACAGAAGGAAGAAGCTGTTCCTGTATGATCTTTTTGTAAGGATTTGGGTAGCAACTCAGCTTACCCTCTATTTCGTCCAATAGTCGCGTTGAAAGTGCTCAAGTATACTTATACATTCCGCGCTTTCGCCTTACTCTTGAACAAAATAGAGGCCAATCCGAGCAGCTACGGACGACTAGGAATGGTTACGAATTTGGTCTGTCTTTGCTAGTTAGCATCTGTTACTAACAGAACATCAGCCTTTGTTTTATGCAGCACTGTATTGGCAGTAGACCCCAGCAAATCAAGGATGGCAGGGCGTTGATGTCGACCCATAAGAATAAGATCAATATGATGTTTTTTTGCGTAATCTAAAATAATGGTTTTGGGATGACCATCAATGACTTCTACAGGAACGAGTTCAGATAAACCTGATTGTAAGATGATATTTCCTAACTCCTGAAGAGCGCGCTCTTCTAGTTTTTTTCTTAGTTCTGCATCTAGTAATAATGAGGCTGGTTCACCGAAAGGCTCACTCAGCGGTGGCATATCATAGTTCACGTACAATATAACTAAATGTGCCTTATAGAAGTTTGCTATTTCATTAGCACGAATAATGACTTCTTCACTGATTTTAGATAAATCAATGCAGGCTAAAATATTCTTATATTTTTTCATGTTAGTTTCCTCTGTTTCTTTTAAGCGGTTAACAGGTCACTAATTAATTCCCATGCTTTATGAAATATAGGCTATTATAACCGATAGATAGTGAATATTGTTTGTGTGGATTCTGTGTTTAGCTACTCATATTTAATGCCTCTTAATAAAGGTGCCTTTAAATAAGTTTAGTACTAAAAATGATGACCTGCTTATACACCCCCAAAAGATTTAACCCCAGTTACAAATAGTTTGAGTGTTGCTATGTTACCTTCCTTTTTCAGGAAAATGACGGAATGGTTTGTTGTGCTTTTTGGCGCAAGTCTATTGCTATGGTTTGTACTAACCGAGCCGCTGTTACCGTCTTTTGATGCTTCTGAATTTGATGTTGCAGATGTTACCAATCTACAACAGCATGTTATTTCATTGACAAATTCACCGCGTATGGCTGAGTTTGATAACTTGCGCCCGCCTGCTCGGTATATCCATAAGCAACTCAAAAAATATGGCAAAGCTCAGTATCAACCTTTTAAAACAGCTATCGGAACGGTAAATAATGTCGTCATAGATTTTGGCCCTGATACTAAGGATGTGTTGATCATAGGGGCACACTACGATTCTTTGGAAGGAATGCCAGGGGCTGATGGTAATGCCAGCGGTGTGGCAGGGTTGATTGAACTGGCACGGTTGCTATCCACTCATGAAGGTTTACCTATCAGAGTGCAACTGGTTGCTTATGCATTATCCGAAGGTCAATATTTTGGTACCCGTGATATGGGTAGTTTCAGGCATGCACAGCAACTTAAGCAACAACGCAAGAATGTTGTCATGATGATGTCTTTGGATAGTATTGGTTATTTTTCTGATCAATCAGGTTCACAGAATTACCCTTATGAGTTTATGAAGTATTTTTATCCTTCGGCTGGGGATTTCATTCGTATCACCGGACGTGTGCAGGATGTTATGGCTGTTCGCAAGGTAAAAAAGAGCTTTAAGAAGGTTGATCAGCTAGCGGTAAGGTCTTTAAATGCACCTGAAATTATTGCTTCGGTAGGAACTTCCGACAATACCAGTTATTGGGATCAAGGATTCCCTGCCGTGTTGATCAGTGATACAGCTGCTGACAGGAACCCTGCGTATCATACCCCGTTAGATACTGCTGAGCATTTAGATTATGAGCGCATGGCTAAGGTGGTTCAGGCAGTAGGTCAGGTGGTATTAGATATCACTGGTGAAATTGAGCAACCGAGTTTAGTCGTAGCTCAAAAAGATGCTGTAAAAGAGTAGCTTACCTTTACTATGCCGGTCTTCGCCGGCATGACGGGTTTTTGAGACTTGATCAGAGTTTCCTCAAGTACCGAGTAGGATGAATATCCATCACATTATCTTCCCACCCTTCAATATTCTCGTTAATCAAGTGTTGTGTAGTGTAATAATAAATAGGGATGAGTGGCATCTCTTCCAAGAGAATCCTTTCAGCTTGTTGCATTAACTCCATTCGTTTTTGAACATCTACTTCAGATTCAGCAGTACTCATTAATTCATCATATTGAGTATTCTTCCAAGAGGAAGGATTCATCGTTCCCACATCGGATCTAAATAAATCTAAAAAGTTGGAAGCATCATTATAATCACCGATCCACCCTGCTCTGATTAATTCGAATTGACGTTGAGAACGCGAACTTAGGTAAACTTTCCACTCCTCATTTCTAAGTTTTATTTTTGCCCCAAGGACTTGTTTCCACATGGCAGCTAATGCAATTGCAATACGTTTATGGTTTTCGCTAGTGTTATACAAGAGTTCTACTTCAAGTGGATTTGCTTTAGAGAAACCGGCTTTTTCATACAAGGCTTTGGCAAGTTTCATTCTTTCTTTCTGATTAGAGCCGCTTTCTTTCATGGTCTGTGATGTATAGCCAGCCATACCTGGAGGCACCCAGCCCATTGCAGGAATCTCCTCTCCCTTAGTTACTTTTTTAGTAAGAATATCTCGATTAATAGCTAAACTAAGTGCTCGACGTAAATCTTTATTATCCTTGAAAGGCTCTTTTTCTAAATTTAGTGCCAGATAATAAGTGCCAATATAGGGAGAGTTACGAAAAGCTTTTGGCAGATTTTTCTTTACCCAGTCAATCTGACTAGAAGGAACATCATCGGTAATATCTAGCTCATGTGCTCTAAAACGTTTCATGGCAGAACTTTGATCTTCGGTTGGGTAATAGATGACCGTGTCTATCTTGACTTGATTGGCTTCACGAAAGTGTTCATTTTTTACTAAGATAAGATGAGATTGGGGAACCCATTCCGTTAGCTTATAGGCCCCATTTGAAACTAATTTATTAGCACGCGTCCATTTCTTACCATGCTTTTCTAAAGCTTTTTGGTTAAGTGGATAAGCCATATGGTGCGCTAACAAACCCGGTAAAAAAGAAGTGGGGTTTTCTAAAACAATTTTTAGCGTGTAGTCATCAATCGCTTCAGCCCCCAGCTTTTCTATTTCTTTTATTTTGCCACTGTTAATTGCTTTAGCATTGAGAAGAGGCCATAAAATAAAGGCATATTCAGAAGCAGTGGTGGGATTAACTGCACGACGTAAAGCGAATACAAAGTCTTGTGCAACAACAGGGCTGCTATTAGACCAGCGTGCTTCTTTACGTAAATAGAAAGTCCATACTTTGCCACTACCATCTTGTTCCCAGCGCTCGGCTACACCGGGTATCAATTTTCCATTTTCTGCTTCGCTTACCAAGCCCTCGAATAAGTCACGTTGAATATTGGCCTCTGGAACACCTGAAGATTTGTGTATATCTAGAGTTTCAGGTTCTGCACCATTACCGCGATGGAGGGTGCTTGCATGTAATGAAACAGATAAAAGTGAGAAAAGTATAAGCAGACTAGTTAAGGGCTTGAGAATATTTTTAATCATAGAAACATCAACTTGGCATGGAAATTAAAAAAGTAGAGAAATAAATATAAAGTAATTGATTGGAATTTATTCAATATTCAGAATATGTTAATAGTTACAATGATATAAATTGTATATAAATCAAACAAACGAAGATTCACAGGGGTATTAGGGCATACCTGAACTGCGAGAGGTGATGTGAATACTTCAATAAAAATATAACTAAAAAAACAATTATAATGAATATAATAAATATAAACTACAGGGAAACTGTAAGTGTTGACTGGATTAGTCAAAGATCTAGAGCGAGATCGAAAGTTGTACTGCAAGCACTAATCTTTTCACAATCACTTATTTTTGCAACCATAGCATGGCTATTTACGGGCTTAACAGAGCATGTCATTTATGGCTTTATGCTTGGTTCTTTAGGAACGATTATTGCAACCTTTCTCCAGTGTAATAAGGGTCGATGCAAGCTTCTGAATAAACAAACCAAGCCTAGTACTAAATGATAAGCAATCACTTATTAGTCTGATAAAGAGCATCATGCCGTACTTAGACTGGTTTCCTACTCGCCTTCAATAGCGGTTAAATCTAAGGAAGCTCTGAACAAAGTCAAGAAACATTGTCATACCAGTGAAGGAAAGAGGACTTTTCTCAATACTTTCACAGTCTCCTACGCGAGAATGACAGAGACTTAATCATAGATCCCTAATTGAGCCTCTGTTTATTTTGATTGCTGAATCTAGACTAAAATATCAGATAGTCACAAAGCGATTAGTTATTACTCTTCAGTTATTACTATTTAGCCCCTATTTCTCACAATGTTCTTTACCTCTCCAGTCTCTTTCCTTACGATGCTTAGTAAATAATAGTGGAGATATTCATGAGTGATACTAAACATTGCAAGCTTCTCATCTTAGGTTCTGGCCCATCTGGCTATACTGCCGCTGTTTATGCAGCAAGAGCCAACCTTGATCCTGTTTTAATTACGGGGATGCAACAAGGTGGTCAGCTAACAACTACAACAGATGTGGATAACTGGCCGGGTGATAATGACGGCGTGCAAGGTCCAGAATTAATGGATCGAATGCTTAAACATGCAGAACGTTTTGATACTGAAATGATCTTTGATCAAGTCAACACACTCGACCTATCTAAAAAACCCATCACCTTACAGGGCGATAGCGGTAACTATAGCTGTGATGCGCTGATTATCTCTACGGGTGCATCAGCGATGTACCTTGGGCTTGAGTCTGAAACAAAGTTTATGGGTAAAGGCGTATCGGCTTGTGCAACGTGTGATGGGTTCTTCTATCGCAATCAGAAGGTAGCCGTTATTGGCGGCGGTAATACTGCTGTAGAAGAGGCACTTTACTTATCTAATATTGCTGATGAAGTCATACTAGTGCATCGTCGTGACGAGCTACGCGCAGAGAAAATCCTGCAAAAGCAAATTCTAGAAAAGGCTGAGAACGGCAATATCACGATCATGTGGGATAATAACCTTGATGAAGTACTGGGTGATGATTCCGGTGTTACGGGAATGCGTATCAAGCATGCTAAAACGGGCGAAACGCAGGATGTTGATGTACATGGTGTCTTCATTGCGATAGGGCATAAACCCAATACTCAGATATTTGAAGACCAGCTTGAGATGAAAGGTGGATATATCACCGTGCAGAGCGGTACAACAGGTAATGCTACTGCTACCAGTATTGAAGGTGTATTCGCTTCAGGTGATGTGATGGATCATGTCTACCGACAAGCAGTAACCTCCGCTGGAACAGGTTGCATGGCGGCATTAGATGCTGAAAAATACCTTGATCAATTAGAAAGCTAGGGTGATTATCTGACGTATGACAACTGAGCCTAGCCTCACATTACTAGATCCTACCGCGAGTGAAGAAGCATTTCCCCCTGTTGAAATGGCATGGGATGAGCCAAATGGCTTGCTTGCGGTTGGTGGGGATCTCAGTCCAAAACGTTTAATGAATGCCTATAGTTCAGGAGTCTTCCCTTGGTTCAATGAAAATGAACCGATCTATTGGTGGAGTCCTGACCCTAGAGCGGTGCTCTTTCCTACCTCGATGCTAATTTCGCGAAGCTTGCGTAAAACAGCTAGAAACAGGAATTACCGCGTTAGCTTTGATGAAGACTTCTCAGAAACAGTACTAGCCTGTGCCGCACCGCGTTCTTATAGTAGTGAGACATGGATTACTAAAGAAATGCATAAAGCCTATTGCAGTTTGCATCAGCTGGGCAAGGCACATTCAGTAGAAGTAAGAAATACAGATAATGAGTTAGTGGGAGGGCTGTATGGAGTGATAAGTCGGGGCATATTTTGCGGTGAATCCATGTTTAGCACCGAGCGGGATGCCTCTAAGCTTGCTCTATTAGCATTAGCAGCACATATGGATGCTTGGGGTTATACACTGATTGACTGTCAGCTAGTCAATGAGCACTTGCTCTCATTGGGTGCAGAACCCATGTCTCGTAAGGCCTATATTAAACAGTTACGAAAATCCCCGATACCTGCTGCTCATGATTGGCGAGTGATTGAGGATTTAGATTTGTCTCATTGGAATGCCAACTAATATTTCTTATCACTTCAACTTTATCTTCAACGACATCACAAGGCCGCCTCTTTCATATCCGTAGCTCAATCTTCTGCAACGCGTGATAGCATAGGCTCTTTTAATTAATACCCATTTGCGATTATTGCCATGAAAATAACAGAAGCTTTAGCAAAGATACTGGAAAGACAGAACCTGAACGGGGATGAAATGCAGTCCGTTATGTCTGAAATTATGACGGGACAAGCTACACCTGCGCAAATTGCTGGTTTCCTAATTGGCTTACGAATGAAAGGCGAAACCGTTGAAGAGATCACTGCGGCGGCTAAAGTCATGCGGGAGTTATCGACCAAAGTGAACATCGACTCTACCTCTGCAGTTGATATTGTTGGCACCGGTGGTGATGGCTCAAGTACTTTCAATATTTCAACTGCCAGTATCTTTGTTGTTGCGGCGGCTGGTGGCACCGTTGCTAAGCATGGTAATCGTGCGGTCTCTAGTAAGTCCGGAGCGGCTGACCTGCTTGAAGCGGCAGGTGTTAATCTCGATATTAGCCCTGAGAAAACGGCTGAGTGTATTAATGAATTGGGTGTTGGTTTTATCTTTGCGCAGAAACATCATAGTGCAATGAAGCATGCCATTGGCCCTCGAAAAGAAATGGCTGTGCGCACTGTGTTTAACTTGTTGGGACCTCTAACAAACCCTGCGTCTGCGCCGAATATGGTACTGGGTGTATTTAGTAAGAAATGGGTTTTGCCATTAGCACAAGTACTCAAGCAGTTAGGTGGACAACATGTCATGGTGGTTCATGCCGCAGACGGTATGGATGAAATCAGTATTGCTTCTGCTACTTATGTCGCTGAGCTAAAAGATGGCGAGATTAATGAATACACGATTCAACCAGAAGATTTTGGTATGCAAACTCAGCCAATTGAAGGGTTGAAAGTAGATTCGGCAGATGAAAGCCTACAGGTCATACTAGATGTATTTAGCAACAAGGGCGGAGCTGCAAGAGATATCGTCGCGTTGAATGCAGGTGCAGCTATTTATGTAGCAGGCTTGGCTGACTCGCATCAGAACGGAATCAAGCTTGCATTGGAAGTCATAGCAAATGGCGGTGCAACTGCTAAACTAGATGCTCTTAAACAGAAGACTAATTCGAAGTAAGCTCCTTCGTCCCCTGCTAAAGGGTGTTGTAAAAGTAGAAAGTAGGTCGTATAAGTGATAGCGCCATACGACAAAGAAATGTTAATTCGGTGACTTGTCGGATGGAGTTCCTTATCCGACCTACAAACTGTAGCTTTTGCAACATCCTCTGCTAGGCAGGGGAGTTCTTATGTTTTTAATACTAACTAGTTATAACCTACTAAAATTAAATCAAAATTTATGACTGATACACCTGATATTCTCAAAAAAATTCTGACGACCAAAGCACAAGAAATTGCTCAGCGTTCGGCAAAAAAGAACTTGAATGCTTTAATGGAAGAGGCAAGCAAAGCCGACGCAGTTCGTCCTTTTGTGGGAGCGTTACAAGCATCCGTTGCCGCTGGCAACCCTGCTATCATTGCAGAAATAAAGAAAGCCTCTCCGAGCAAAGGAGTGATGCGTGAAAACTTTGTCCCTGCTGAAATTGCACAAAACTATGAACAAGGTGGAGCTAGCTGTTTATCGGTACTAACAGATAAAAATTATTTTCAAGGCAGTGAGGCCTATCTTCAACAGGCTAGAGCAGCTTGTTCTTTACCGGTATTACGCAAAGACTTTACTGTTGATCCTTACCAAGTTTATGAAGCAAGAGCGGTTGCCGCAGATTGTATTTTATTAATTGTCTCTGCGCTCGAAGATACACAAATGGCAGAGCTTTATTCATTAGCGACAGAATTAGGAATGGATGCTTTAATTGAAGTTCACGATGAACAAGAATTAGAACGTGCACTCAAAATTGATGCACCGTTAGTAGGCATAAATAACCGCAACCTTCGTACCTTTGAAACCGATTTAAATACCACCATTAGAATGCTCGATGACATTCCTGATAACCGAATTATTGTCACAGAAAGCGGTATTCACACGGTAGAAGATATAAAGCTAATGCGCGATCATCAAGTCAATACCTTCCTTGTCGGCGAAGCTTTTATGCGTGCTGACAATCCTGGCAACGAATTACAAAAACTATTCTATACATCATGATTACTCATCTTAGCTCACTGCTGATAACCCACCCCAACATAGATCCTGTCGCCATCAAGCTAGGGCCACTTGCTGTACACTGGTATGGCATTATGTATGTCATCGGCTTCCTTGCATTTCTCTATCTCGGTAAAATGCGGGCACGTCGAAAGGGTAGTTTAATTGCACCAGAGCAAGTAGATGACATGATGTTCTACGGGGCACTGGGTGTTGTGTTAGGCGGTCGTTTAGGCTATGTCCTGTTTTATAGTTTTGATAAATTTCTACAAGATCCCATCATGCTGTTTAAAACCACACAAGGTGGCATGAGCTTCCACGGTGGTTTGCTTGGTGTGTTGTTTATATCTTGGTTGCTGGCGCGAAAATATAAACTCAAATTCTTGGAAATAGGTGATTTTATTGCACCTATGATTCCTATCGGTCTGGGTGCAGGGCGTATTGCTAACTTCCTTAACCAAGAACTGTGGGGTAAACCTACCGATGTAGCTTGGGGTGTTGTGTTCCCAAAGTCTGGGGATGGCATTGCACGACATCCCTCACAGATTTATGAATTCCTATTAGAAGGCGTGGTTCTATTTTTGATACTGTGGATCTATTCCAAAAAGCCGCGACCCGTTGGCAGAATTTCCGGTTTATTCTTATTGTTTTACGGATTATTCCGTGCCTTTGTAGAATTCTACCGTTTGCCAGATGCTCATGTCGGTTATCTAGCATTTGGCTGGTTGACAGAAGGACAGTTGTTATCATTGCCTATGATTATATTTGGTCTGATTCTTATCGCACTTTCCTATCGTCATCTTCCTAATAGCAATACACAAGGGAACAAAGCAGCATGAAGCAATATCTGGATTTAATGCGCCATGTTAGCGATAACGGCACCCTAAAAGAAGACCGTACCGGTACAGGAACCACGTCTGTCTTTGGTCATCAAATGCGGTTTAATCTTGCAGAAGGCTTTCCCTTAGTAACCACAAAAAAATGTCACTTGCGCTCCATCATTCACGAATTACTATGGTTCTTGAAAGGCGATACCAATATTGGTTATCTCAAAGAAAACAACGTTAGAATCTGGGATGAGTGGGCAGATGAGAACGGCGACCTAGGCCCTGTGTACGGCTATCAATGGCGCAGTTGGCCAACACCCGATGGATCACACATTGACCAGATCACTCAAGTCGTAGATCAACTTAAAAACAACCCTGACTCCAGACGCATCATAGTCAGCGCATGGAATGTAGCAGAAATAGACAACATGGCATTACCGCCTTGTCATGCCTTCTTTCAGTTTTATGTCGCAGATGGAAAACTATCCTGTCAGCTTTATCAACGCAGTGCCGATATTTTCCTTGGTGTGCCTTTTAACATAGCGTCCTACGCTTTACTCACCATGATGATGGCGCAATCAGTTGGACTGGAGCTAGGTGATTTTGTACATACTTTAGGTGATGCTCATTTGTATTCAAACCACATGGAGCAAACAGAGTTACAGCTTAGTCGTGAACCATACCCATTACCCACCATGAAGCTAAACCCTGATGTGAAATCCATCTTTGATTTTACCATTGATGACTTTGAGTTAGATGATTATGAAAGCCACCCTCATATCAAAGGCAAGGTTGCAGTCTGAGTAATCCACTTCTCCAATCTGTTACCTCACTTAAAGGTGTTGGACCACAAATGGCAGAACGCCTTGCCAAATTAGGCATTGAGCTAGTTCAAGATTTCCTGTTTCATTTACCGCTTCGCTATCAAGATCGCACCCGAATATATTCCATAGGCAGCCTAACCGAAGGGCAAGAAGTCTTAATCGAAGGAGAAGTAGAAACTTCCTCTATCGTCATGCGAAACAAGCGCATGTTGTTGTGCCAAATATCAGACGGTACCGGTCGAATTACGCTACGGTTCTTCCACTTCTCCAATGCTCAATATATGAGTATGGCAAAAGGCACTCGCTTACGCTGCTTTGGAGAAATAAGACGGGGGCCACAATCACTAGAAATTGTGCATCCTGAATATAAGCTACTTTCTGCGTCCTTGACACTAGAGGTATCAGATACACTAACCCCTACTTACCCCACTACCGAAGGTTTACAACAACGTAGCTTTCGTCGATTGATTGGATTAGCGTTAGCCAATGCAGATCAACTAGAGGATTTAATTCCTCAGTCAATACAGCAACAATATCAATTAGCCAATTTACATGAAGCCCTCAAAACTCTACATAACCCATCACCAGAAACTAATGTAAGTGAATTTCTGAGTGGCAGACATCCTGCTCAAAAACGACTGATCTTTGAAGAGATGATGGCGCATCACATGAGCCTCAGAAAACTTCGCGAAGAGGCAAAACAACTACCGGGAATTGCCATTGGCAATAGCGATACGCTTTACCAAAAGCTCCTAAAGCAGTTACCTTTTGCCCTCACTAATGCGCAACAACGGGTGATCAAAGAGCTGCGCAATGATATGCAACAAAGCTATCCTATGAGCAGATTAGTACAAGGTGATGTAGGCTCAGGGAAAACATTAGTTGCGGCTGCCGCGGCGTTATATGCCATAGAAAGTGATTTTCAAGTAGCATTGATGGCACCTACAGAAATCCTCGCAGAACAGCATTACCAAAACTTCACAGAATGGTTAGCTCCTTTAGGGTTAGAGGTTAGTTGGATTAGCGGCAAACAAACAGCTAAAGAGCGCCGTAGTCAGGTGGAAAACCTGTTAATGGGTATCACCCAAATTGCTATTGGCACCCATGCATTATTCCAAGCAGACGTACAATTCAAGCAACTAGGCTTAGTGATTGTTGATGAACAACACCGCTTTGGCGTAGACCAACGTTTAGCGTTAAGAGAAAAAGGTCAGCAGGGCGATCATTATCCACATCAGCTCATCATGACGGCAACCCCAATTCCACGAACGCTTGCAATGACGACTTGTGCCGATCTTGATTATTCAGTTATCGACGAATTGCCACCGGGCAGACAAGCTATAAAAACAGTAGCACTAACCAATGATCGCCGAGATGAAATCATTCAACGTATTGAGAGCATGTGCGCTGAAGGTAATCAGGTTTATTGGGTTTGCACGTTAATAGAAGAATCTGAAGCACTGCAATGTCAAAATGCAGAAGAGACTTGGGAGCTATTAAAAGAAAACCTGCCTGACTTAGAAATTGGCTTAGTCCACGGTCGCATGAAATCAGACCAAAAAGATGCCGTAATGACAGCCTTCAAACAAGGCGATATCCATGTGCTTGTAGCCACTACAGTGATAGAAGTAGGGGTGGATGTCCCTAATGCAACCCTGATGGTAGTAGAAAATGCAGAACGCTTAGGATTAGCTCAACTTCATCAACTACGTGGCAGAGTAGGTCGCGGCAGTGTAGCGAGTAGCTGTGTTTTACTTTACCAATCACCTCTTTCAAAAAATGCTTTCAAGCGAATAGATGCATTACGTAAAAGTAGTGACGGCTTTGAGATAGCAAGAATAGACTTGGAAATCCGTGGCCCAGGAGAAGTATTTGGTACTCGTCAAACAGGAGAACTTCGATTTAGAATTGCAGATCTAGCACGTGATCAAGCATTGTTACCAGAAGTTCAGCAAGCCGCTCAAGATGTCTTAATACAAACCCCTGAAGTGGCTGAAAAACTAATTAGAAGATGGATACATAGGGCTGATGATTATGCGAAAGTGTGACTTCCTAAACTATTTCACACCTATTTAATTTAGCTTGGATGATGTGAGGGGAAAGGCTATTGCCCTATTTTTTGATATTTTGTGCAAAAAACAAAAAAGGGACACTGTGTGCCCCTTTTCCTTATTCCTGCCTTAGACAAATAATCACATAGCACTTAACGCTTCCGCAATATCAAGCAAGCCTCGTCCATGTACTGATGAGTTGTAGCCTTGAAATGACCGATTGGCATTTTCTTTTAAAATACGCACCAAGTCTTTCATGTTGTAACCTAAACTCTCTCGTACATTGTATTCTTCCATTAAGGCTAATGCGCCTGCAATCATTGGGGCTCCCATTGAATGTCCTGTGAAAAGTTGATGTCCACGTTCATCTAACTTCATAAATGCAAAGCCTTGTTCTGCTACTTTCTCCGTCATGGTTGAAAGCACATCATAAGAGGGTATTAAAATACAATACTCAGATGCCATTGAGCCACAAGAATTAATTGGTGTTATGTATTCTCCATCCATTAAAGCTGTGATATCCGCTTCAGTAGCATCAGGGTTTGAAACAACTTGTTCATAGTCTTTTGGTTGAGCAAGTACCGCAGATATCCAAAGATCAGGATCTACCTTAGTACTCAAACTCGGAATAGCATTCAGTACTGAGGTGCGATTTTCAAAGAGATTATTGCTCTCGGTGATAATGTAAACTCCATCAGTATCTTGATAAGCTTTGATGGCATCTTCCAATTTTTTCCACTGAGTAGATTTCGGAAATAAAGTTCCTGCCGCAATAAACGGGTCACTATCATTATCACTGATAACACGATTTAAATATTCAACATCCGCTTCATCTTGAAATGTTATTAAACCCTTATCTGATAGGTCACTAGCTTCATCTACTTCCTGCTCAAATTTATTGATGATATCTGTGAGAGATAAACCTTCAAGTGCTCCTCCTGTTTGATACAAAATGGCGGGGGATTCAAGATTAAAGCTACCCGTAAGTATTCTGCTGCTGCCACGTTGAGTGACATCGCTAAGTGCCGCACTGAATGACTCAATAAAGCGTTCAAATTCATGTGCATTCCCCCAACCTTCCAGAGGAATTCGTTCATTTCCATAAGCTCCGAGATCATAAACATCCAGTGTCGATCCACAGGCAACTCCTTGAATACCTACGTCATCACACTCTGCTACAATCGTTACTGCAATATGTGTGCCGTGCCCATCCCCTCGACCGTACAGATCAATTTTATACGCTTGATTACCTTCGCCGCGATTAACGACACCTTTAGTTGAATAGGTATTGAACTGGTTGACCACACGGTTTGTAAGATCA
>JAZGES010000249.1:0-15708 GCA_036478935.1 Thiotrichaceae bacterium | reverse complement strand
GGTGATATTTTATCCGATGCGGCTGCGATGCTAACGGGTTCTATTGGTATGTTGCCATCAGCGTCGTTAGATATTGACGGTAAAGGTATGTATGAACCTATCCACGGCTCAGCTCCCGATATTGCTGGGCAAGGGCTGGCAAACCCTTTAGCTACTATCATGTCGGTTAGCATGATGTTGCGTTATTCATTAGAGCAATCAGGTTTAGCCGATAAAATAGATACAGCCGTTGAGGCGGTACTAAAACAAGGTTTACGTACTCAAGATATTTTTGTTGAAGGAACGACTAAAGTGAGTACCTCTGAGATGGGCGATGCTGTAGTCAACGCTCTGAAGAACAAATAGGAATTTAAGGTAAAAGATAATGTCAAAAACATATGATGTGGCAGTTGTTGGTGCAACAGGCGCGGTAGGTGAAACCATGCTCTCTATTCTTGCAGAGCGTAACTTTCCAGTAGGGAAGATCTATGCACTGGCAAGTGAACGTTCGGTTGGAAAGCCAGTAACCTTTGGTACAAAAACATTAAGAGTAGAAAATCTAGCTACGTTCGATTTTTCAAAAGTCCAAATTGGATTATTTTCTCCAGGAGGTTCTATTTCTGCAGAATATGCACCCAAAGCGGCTGAAGCTGGCTGTGTAGTCATTGATAATACAGCTCATTTTCGCTATGACGATGATATTCCATTAGTGGTTCCAGAAGTGAACCCACACGCTATTGCGGATTATACGAAGCGCGGGATTATTGCTAATCCTAATTGCTCTACTATTCAAATGTTGGTTGCACTAAAGCCTCTACATGATGCGGCGAAGATCACGCGTATTAATGTTGCCACTTACCAAGCAGTATCGGGTACGGGTAAGCCTGCTATTGAGGAACTAGCTGGTCAAACAGCCAGATTGTTAAATGGGCAGCCTTCTGAAGATCCAAAGGTCTATCCTCATCAAATTGCCTTTAATGTTATCCCGCAAATAGATGTTTTCATGGAGAATGGTTATACCAAAGAAGAAATGAAAATGGTGTGGGAAACTAAAAAAATATTGGAAGATGATGATATTTTAGTTAATCCAACGGCGGTTCGCGTTCCTGTCTTTTTTGGGCATTCAGAAGCAGTGCATATTGAAACCAGAGATAAGTTGACGGCGGAACAAGCTAAAGAGCTATTAAGCAAGCAAGACGGTATTGTAGTGATAGATGAGCATAAAGATGGTGGATACCCTTCTGCAATTGCTAATGGCGCTAACTCTGATCCCGTTTATGTAGGCAGAATACGTGAAGACATTTCACATCCTAACGGTCTTGATTTATGGGTAGTTGCGGATAATGTTCGCAAAGGTGCTGCGCTAAATAGTATTCAAATAGCCGAGAGGTTGATTCAAGATTATTTATGATGTCTGTTCTTGGAGGTCGTCCATTCTAGATGACCTCCAAGTCTGGAATAATTAGCTTAAATATTACAATATTTCACTTGGATTGGTGTTTTTTAAGCTAATGCTAAAGGTTCTAAATATCCCCTATCTCTTTGATAAATATAACCTGTATGGTAAATACAACAAAAGAATCACGTAGATGGCAAGACCGCTTATAAGGAATTCAGTCAACGTTCATCAGATAATTGATTAAATGTTTCTTTATATACAAAGTAGTTAAAGAAGATTTGACCGCTTTGTTGAGGCTTGTAGTTATTGCTTATCAACGACTTATGGTATATAGTTTAGGTTGTTTAACTAAAATTAATAATAATAACTTCTAATTCTTACATACATATCACGCTATTTGGGGCTATCTAGTTAAGGTATAGTAGGGTAAGTACTAATATACACAAAAGGGGAATTTTGTGAAAAATAGAACGGCACGAAACACTGCACGTAAATCTATACTAAGTTTGGCCATCTCGATGGTTATAGCATATCCAGTAGCGTCACAGGCTCTGGGGTTAGGTGAGTTACATTCGTCATCACAGTTAAATCAACCACTCAATGCGCAGATTGATCTATTATCAACAAATGCTAAAGAAGCAGGTCAATTGCAAGTTAGACTTGCATCTGCTGATGTCTTTAGTCGAGTAGGCATTGATCGTCCAGCTTTTTTGGATAGCTTAAAATTCACACCTAGTATGCAAAATGGTAAGCCGGTTATTCGGGTTACTTCTAGTGCGCCTATTTCAGAACCCTTTTTAAACTTTCTACTTGAAGTGAGCTGGCCTCAAGGACAGTTACTGAAAGAATATACGGTTTTATTAGACCCTCCTGTCTTGATGAATGCAGGCAGTGCATCTACAGAAAATGCGGTTGCAGTTCGGGCAGAGCCTAAGTCTAATGCAAAGACTAGCGGTGTTGTTAATCGTGGTCAGGATGCAGAACGTCAACGTATTCAGCAGCAGCAAAGACAACGTCAATTAGAAGTGCAGCGTCAGCAACAGGCACAGCAAGCACAAGCTAGTCGCCAACAACAGGAGTTTGAATCTCAGGCTCAAGCAGTATTAAATGAGAGTGGAAATGAACCAAGCTCTGCTCCTGCACAGTCATCTTCGCGTAGCACTAAATATCGTGTAAAACGTGGTGACACCATGAATAGAATTGCATCTCGATTACGCTATCGTGGTGTTTCTAACAATCAAATGATGGTTGCATTATTTAGAGCCAATCCTCAGGCATTCTCTAATGACAATATCAATAATTTAAAGTCTGGTGCATTGCTATCAAAACCTTCAAAGAATGAAGTGACGGGAAGATCTTCTTCAGAGTCTCAGCAAATTGTTAAGCAGCACTACAATCAGTGGAAAAAATATCGTTCAGGACTTGCTAAAAATACAGTTGCTCAATCGGCGATACCTAAAGGTGCAAGTACTAGCTCAACTTCACAGAATACAGCGGCTGGATCTAGTAAAGATCAAGCAAATCTAAGTGTTGTAGGAAGTTCTGATAAAACGGCTTCTGCTGATCAAGCCTCGGCAGCAGGTAATGCTGATTTGCAAAAGCAATTAATGCTAGCACAAGAAGCATTAGCTAGTAGCAAAAGTGAAAGTGCAGAACTCTATGCTCGTGTCAGTAAGCTTGAAGCTATAATTCGCAAGAAAGAGCGTTTAATTACACTTAAAAACGATAAGTTGGCTAGGTTGGAGGGTCAATTAGGAGGAGAGGCTCCTGTCGAGGACGTTGTAACTGATGCCGTTGCGACGGATGTTAACGAATCTGAAGATTTAGTACAGCAGGTTGCTAATGAAGCTGAACAAAATAACAATCGAATTATTCGTGGTGGAGAAGGGGAAGAAGCTGCCTCTACAGAGCCAGAGCAATCAGATACAACAATAACTCCGCAGACTGCAGTTAATTCTGATGTTGAAGATGCCTCAGATAAAACCGCCCAAGTTGATGATGCAGTTGAAAGCAATCCTTTCAAAACGGATGAGTCCGCTGATTCAAAAGGTGGCATTCTGGATCTTTTATCATCTCCACTTGTTGCAGCGATTGGTGGTGGTGGTTTACTAGCCTTGCTCTTCGGTTGGTTACTGATGAGAAGGTCTTCTAATTCTATTGATGTAGAAGAAGATGATGTTGCTACTGAGGAAGATGACAGCTTCTTCAATGAAGAAACTGAAACCCAAGCTATGGCTTCATCTCTTGATGATGATTTAGATGACCTTACTGATTCGAAGGCGATTCCTGAAAGTTATTTACCTGTTGGCGATAAGACAAGTGAAGATGCGGATGCATTTGATAGTATTTTATCGGGTGATGATTCTTTTGCAGAGGATGAAATATTACAAGAAGCTGATGTTTATATTGTCTATGGTCTTCATGAGCAAGCAGAAGATGAGCTTAAGAAGGCGATTGCAAACAATCCATCAAAGATGGAATATCGTTATAAATTACTTGAAAACTACAAAGCTGCAAGTGATCCAGAATCATTTGTTACAACAGCAAAGGATTTCTTAAATGCTGACGGAGATAACAAGCAGCAGTTATGGGATAAAATAGTTGTTTGGGGTAAAGAAGTCGCCCCTGAAAATGAGCTTTTCTCAGAATCATCCGTTAAGAATGCAGTGGGCATAGTGGCAGGTGTCGCTAGTGTAGGTGCAGCTACTAAAATGGCTAAAGAAGCATTCTCTTCGGACAGTAATTCTTTTGATGTTGATTTTTCTGATGCACTACCGCCAGAACTAGATAATACAGAAGATCTTAATATTTCTGGGCTTGATGATGGTGGTTTCAATTTAGACCTTAGTGATGAGCTAGGCGAAGACCTTGATTTGAGTGATGATCTAAGTGCAAACTTTGGGCTTGACGAGTTAGCTGGAGAAGTCAATAAAGATGATAATATCTTAGACTTTGGAGGTTCGATATCATCAAGTGAGCTAGGTGATTTGACTAGTCTTGATTTAGAAATTGATCAAGATAGTGACTTAGATAAAATTCTTCCGGCAGGAAATGCTTATACTTCAAGTGCAACGGATGAGAGTGAAGATAGTCTTGATGATGCTTTGTCATTCCTTGATCTTTCGGATGATGATGAGGAAGTACAGCAAGCACATATCGGAACGAAGTTGGATTTAGCAAGAGCTTATCTCGATATGGGCGATGTTGAAGGTGCTCGTCATACGCTTGAAGAGGTTGTCATTGAAGGTAATGATGATCAAAAGCGCGAAGCAGAAGAGCTGTTACAGCAGACTGGCTAGTTCTTCCTTTCAATTAAGTAGTAACCTAAAAGCCGAGTTTATCTCGGCTTTTTTGTGGGCGATTTTTTTGTATATGAAATCACTCAAAGTCAGTATCATGCTCTGATGAAATTTGTAGCCTGTATTGAATACAACGGAACAGCATACTGTGGGTGGCAGCGGCTCAGCCATGCACCCTCAGTGCAAGAAGAGGTCGAAAAAGCGCTATCTAAAGTAGCCAATCAGCCGATTGAAGTTACCTGTGCAGGGCGCACTGACAGTGGAGTTCATGCATTAGGTCAAGTAGTCCATTTTGAAACAGAAGTGGAGCGTCCTCTGAAATCATGGATGTTTGGAACAAATACTAATCTTCCTGATGATATAGCTGTCCTCTGGGTAAAAGAAGGTAGTGACGATTTTAATGCGCGCTTTTCTGCTCGGTTACGTCGCTATCGTTATGTCATTTTAAATCGTAAAGCGCGATCAGCATTGCTACGTCAACAAGTAAGCTGGGTTTATGATCCACTAGACGCGGCGGCGATGCACAATGCAGCTCAGGCGTTAATAGGCGAGCATGACTTTAGTAGTTTTCAAGCTTCTAGTTGTCAATCTAGGCATGCTAATCGTGAGATATCAGAAGTGAACGTCTCGCGTGATGGTGATTACATTTATATAGATATCGCAGCCAATGCATTTTTGCATCACATGGTTAGGAACATAGTGGGTTCTTTAGTGATGGTAGGGAAGGGAGCGTGGGAAGTTAGTTTTATGGAAGAATTATTAGCACTGAAAGATCGTAAAAAGGCGGGGCCAACAGCACGTGCGTGCGGGCTATACTTTGTACATGTTCACTACCCTTCAGTATATCAAATGCCTGATGAATATAGATTGCCTGTTTTTTAAATAGTATTTATAGGTCAGGCTTTGTTGCAGTGCCCTTAGCCAAGCTTGCTGCTAACGCGTCTCAATATCAAATAATGTCATATCACCTTCAAGGTTTAGATGCATGGCATAAGCACTAGGTACTCGCGATAAGATATAGCCCGCCATCAATGTCGCTGTTTCAGTATTTGATTGTTCTAAAGCGGTAAGAATTCTATCCGAGACAATCTGGCAGCGCTGTGTTAAATCGGGTTTTTCTACCCAAGTTCGGCTCATCTGGTAGCCGTTATCCATGTCTTTATCCAGCATATCGAAGTATTCTTTTGCATCCGTAAGAATGCTATCGGGGACTTTGATTTCTTGTTCGTGTTCGTCAACAAAAATTCTTAATATCATGGTAAGATTCTGGATTATTAGGTGAGTTTGAAAGGTATTGTACATGTTGCTTGCAATAAAAAAAGTGTTGAATGAACAACAGCTTTCCGTAGTACAGAAACTACTGGAAAATGCGCAGTTTGTAGATGGAAAGTTGTCTGCAGGGAAGGAGGCGAAAGCCGTCAAAAATAATGAGGAATTAGCTTCTCAAAGCCCATTGCATCAGCAGCTTAATCAGATCGTGATGAACTCTCTAGTGCAAAATGAAGAGTACCAAAGAGCAGCTCTGCCCAATAAAATTTCCACGCCTTTTTATGCGCGTTACTCTCAAGGCATGACCTACGGCTTTCATGTAGATAACCCGGTAATGGGACCTTTAGGGCAGCAGTATCGTACGGATGTCTCCACCAGCGTTTTTCTAAACGATAAAGAAGCTTATGAGGGAGGTGAAATTATTATCCAAACCCCTTTTGGTGAGCAGCGAGTAAAGCTTGATGCGGGAGATGCCATAGTTTATCCCTCTAGTAGTCTTCATAAAGTGGATGAAATTACTGGCGGGCAACGGTTAGTCGCTGTTATCTGGGCGCAAAGTTTAGTAAGGGATTCACAAAAAAGAGAGCTGTTATATGAGCTATCAGGTGCGCGTGAAAGCCTATTAGAGAAACAGCCTGAGGCAGATGAAACACGTCATATTAGTAATGTATATTCAAATTTGGTGAGAAGGTGGAGTGAGGTTTAGCTAACTAGAGGTGCAAGGCAAGGTATGCCCTAGAGTTTTGTATCCTTTACTTTCCATGCCGATATCCACCACCACTACTTCCCCCATAATATACTCCTCCGCCATAGCTGCCAGAGCGCACACTTTTCAGAGTCGTAGTAGTAACCTGAGTTTGTTGTACACCCACGTCATAATAAGTTAGCCCGGCGGCACCTATTGTTAGTGTTGAGAAGATAAGGGTGAAAACACGCGTCATAATCGGCTGCTCATATAGTGCTCATTAGTTATTCATTGCCCAACGTTTTTGTTCAAAATAATAGCGTGAGATATAAAAAATCAAGAAGCTAAGTAAGCTGAGGAAGAATAAGTACTTAAAGTAACGGTCAGTGACTACTCCCTCACGAATCACGATATCTATCGCAGAGTTACGTAATGTGCTTTGTGTTTGCTTCTTTGCTGATATCGTCGCTGGTGATTTTTCAGACAAGTTAATGCGTAAGGTATAGTCTCCAGCTTGTTTGACACTGAATCTGGCTACCCCTGTTTGAGAGCTAGACGAATCTGTCTTCGCGGAAAGCTTATTACCAAATGAGAACACCTTATTCTTTTCATCAAAAATGGTCATCTCAGTAATTTTCCACTGATTAGCCTTGGGGTTATTAAATTTTATTTCCATCAAGTGTTTTGGGTTTTTGACCACAAAAGGATAGACCGTCATGCCTGATGAAAGTGACTTGTTTTTTTCTGAGAGGACAGTGTGTCCGACAACAAACCATGAAATAAATAGATACAAGAACAAGGATAAAGCTAATGTTATTTTGCTGGCATTAGACAGTGCTTTACGAATAGGGGCTTTGAAAGGTTGAGCAGGGTGGATAAAGCTTCTATGCGTATCAAAGCTCAATTCAAAGTTATCTTTTATTTCATCAGGATCAATATATTCAGTGAGATGGTATTCGTGTTCATTCTCAGTTTCTTCCATAGAAAATAGATAGGGTGGGGCGATTGCATCCCTCAGAATAGTGGTATCCCCTATTTTAGCAACCCATGTTAATTCACCCACAACATAGATAATTTCTGCTTGGTAAGTTTCCATAAAACGATAGGGTTCATCACGTACACGAAAAGTAGATCTAGGCGATAGTGTTGCCATGTCATGACTTGGGAGGTTTCTAACTCTTCTGGTGAAGGTGAAATGCCCTAATTGATAACTAAGCCAAGCGTAGCCATGTGTCTTAGAATATAAGTGAAGGTCAGTCCAGCGATCTCCATAGCTGGAACGGTATTCAATCATACCAATAACAATAAAAGGGATGTCTTTAATGTTGCCCTCTGAACCCAATGTCAGTGGACATATGGGCTGTGCTTGGTCTTTGAATTGTCCTAGTAATGCATAATCCTTCTGCACGTCCATTACTGCACCACAATATTCACAAGTCAGCGCACGAATACGATGACCTCCCCCATGGAGGCTTAACGGTGCGGCGCATTTTTTACATTGGATGCTCTTGATTTTCATCTTTAAATATTCGTCAAATTGACTTGATTTCGAAAGGATCTATCCATTCACCTTGAAATGCTTCAATAGTTTGTTTGTCATCATGTTTAAGATATTCAAGGGTTATGAGTTGACCTGTGTCGCCTGAAAGGTGCACAAAGGGTATTTTTTCGTTGATATGAGCTATTTTAGGTAGTTCTCCTTTAAACCCCATGCACTTTCCTACATCAATCTCTGTGACTTGCCAGCTATCATTCCACAGCGATATTTTTTTTCCTAAGGAAAGGTTGGTGAGTGTAGGCATTTCAGACTGTTCAATTTCTAAAGGCTTTTCAAAAGCAAAGTCGCCTTCATCGACACTTACCCAAGAACCTCTTCCTGAATTGTCGATAACCCACCATTCTTCCCAGAAGCCAATATCATGAGCGTAACGCACCATGCCGATAGGGACAAACGAAGTAGTGCGATATTGAAATGATGCGCCCAGTTGCAAAAGAGAAGGCATTTCTGCTAATTCGGCTTGCTTTCCTGCGAGTTTGACTGACTGGTCTTCAAGGAATAATGTAGAGCCACAATGCGCGCATACCGTAAGTTTTGCATAGCGAAACTTTATCGGAAGTTGATTACCGCACTGTGGGCAATTTATATCTTTTGAGCCTTTCTTTATCTGACTTTCCATCCGATTATTATAACGAAAAAGTGTTGAAGTTAGTTTTTAATCGTCGGTCTTAAATAAGTGGATGTTTGTCGGTTTTTTTTCAAGAATGAAATAAATCTGTTTAAGGTGTTTAGCGCATAACGAAATGAATATGTAACGGAGATTAGATTTTCTGACTAATTACCTTGTGAGATTTATAGTTGTTTACATCAGTTGTTTACATATAGCTGTCTACATGAGAAGTCAGAATGAAGTTATTGAATGTTCTTCCTAATTTATATAAAAGTTGCATGTCATAACTACAAAAATTATAAACAAACAAAGGAATAAGAATATGAGTGAAACATATGACAAAGGTTTAGCAGATATTACGCGTTACGATAGCAAGCCAGATACTGACTTGGTGGCGGTATTAGCAAAAAACTATTCTTTGGTTATGAGCAATAAAGACGCGAGTGGTGTTGCTTGTACCGATAATGCAGAATTAGATACTGTTCGAGAGAACTTCTTGAAAAAGAAGCTAGGTTTAACCGAGAGTGATAGTGAACTGAATATTGCTATTCAGGAGATATGTAAAGAGATGACGGCAGACAGAAAAAAATCACGTCTGACCTTTTATTATCTTTTAACTAAGAAATTTGGCAAAGAGTCCATATTCGTATAGGTTCTTCTTAGGGAATCTGGCAGCTTTGTTGTCTAAGCTATACTGATACAAGCACAATAAGGTTTTAAATCCTTAAAAATAGTAGGTTGCACAAAGCGTTAGCGTGCGCAACAAGATGTGGCACGTTGCGTGCGTCGTCCTTTTGCGCAACTTCTGTTAAAGTATTAATGATTACACTGTAACGGATCTCATTTTAGCTTAGGCATATGGCAATCAGGAATACTTGTGGAGCGGTTGATATTAGCTAATTCCTTAATAGGGAAATCCTAAGAGGGACTTAATGCATGCTAAAAATAGGACTAACAGGTGGCATTGGTTGTGGCAAAAGCACAGCAATTAGTTTATTTAAGCAGTTTGGTGTATCTATTATAGATGCGGATCGTATCGCGAAACAGTTGGTGCAGCTAGGGCAACCTGCATTACAAGATATAGAAAAATGCTTTGGTAGTGACTTTATTCAAGCCGATGGTCAACTCGATAGGGCGCTATTAAAAGAAGAAGTATTTTCTAACAAAGCCCAGCTTGATAAACTTGAGGCTATACTTCATCCTCGAATTCGTCGTGCTATTAGTATGAAGATGGATGAGCTTTTATTAAATAATAAAAAACTCCCTAAATCTAACTACTTCATTGTCGATGTGCCGTTATTAGTAGAAAAAGGATATCAAGACCTTTTTGATGAAATAATAGTCGTTGATTGTACCGAGTCACAACAGTTACAAAGAACTCTGAAACGTGATCTCCTAAATGAAGCGGCAGTTCAAGCAATCATAAGTAAACAGGCAACTAGGAAAGAACGTCTGGAAATTGCAACAGAAACGTTGGATAATACCTCATCAATTGCGGTGCTTGTGCAGCAGGTAGAAGCTCTACATACCAAGTTTACTCGATAAGGTATGGTAGTTTTAAAAGCTTAAAGTCAACAGCATCCCTATATTAATTGCACCCAAAGGTTGTAGTGATCTTTCGTTTGATTTTTGTATTGGATTCTTTTCTGCGATCCTCATGTATCTTATGTACACTGGGACTCTCAAACAATACATCTTGCACCAAAAAGGGGTAAAAGGTGTAGTAAAAGTCGAATAAAAATCCAGTTAATAGGTGCCCACAAAGAAGCATGCATTCCGCCTGCTATTACGAAAAAAGTTAATAAAAAACAGGATATATGGGTTACATGATTATATACGAACAACCTTTGAATGAAAAAATACGTCTTTTCATGCGCCTAGAGCACATGTTCGATAGGTTTGATCATTATGTCGCAGAGCCCTCAGAAATTAATAGTCAAACTGCAATCGAACTCCTTTTAGAGTTGCATGAGATGTCTTCTCGGCTTGATGTTAAAAGTGCAATCCTGAAAATCATTGATCATCAAACAACCGTTATTAAAAGCTTTCATGGCAATGACGAAATAGTTGAAGACCAAAAAAACAGCATCATTACTATTCTTGAAGAAAAGACCAAAGAGCTGTATAGCTTTCATGGGCAATTTGGTCAGTATATGAAGCATCATTCTTTTTTGAACTTTGTAAAGCAGCGCTTGAGTGTGAGTGGTGGCTTAAATGCATTTGATGCCCCAATTTTCAATCTGTGGCTTAACCAACCCGCAGAAATGAGGACGGAGCAACTTAATCTTTGGATTGAACCTTATCAGAAATCGCGTGAAGCAATAAAACTGGTCATGGAGCTTATTAGAAAAAGTGCTGATCAGCATGAACATGTCGCGGAAGATGGTTTCTTTCAATCTACATTGAGAACAGGTGTTAATAGCAAAAATTATCAGTTACTAAGGGTGCACTTACCTAAAAGCTATTCTTACTATCCTGAAATTAGTGCTGGCACACAGCGTTTTTCTATCCGTTTTGTTAATGTTGAAGACTTGGCAGAACGAGGAAAGCAGGTGCAAGATGATGTGTCGTTCTCGTTAAGTATCTGTGGTTTCTAAAAGATATGTCACCTACACCTGATAGCATGACGGATGAGGAGCTTTTTGCTGACTCCTTCTCAAGTCTAAAACAAGCTTTTTTAAAACAAAGTGCGGCGCAAAGGCGTGTAGCCGTTCGTGTAAAGTTTTTAATTCGATCCTTGATGATTGCAATCGTGACATCGATGCTTTTTATCTTCTATCTTATTTTTATTTTGACTCGACAGGTTGTAGTTCTTACAGAAGAGTTAGATTCCATATCGGCTGATGGCGATAGAGTGTTAGTCAGTATGCAGAATATTGATAGCGTTATGATGAAGTTTGAGGCGCATATGAATACGCTGCCTTTGATCAATGAGTCTGTCGCTCATATCGACCAAAACTTATCATTAGTAGAGGTTAATGTTGCCGGTATTTCCGGTAATTTAGGAGCAATTAATGGTGAGGTTAATCAACTAAGTCAAACATTGGGTAGTATGTCTTCTAATATTCAGGTTCTAGATCATACAGTTCATCAAGTTAATAAAGATATGCATGATGCTACAAAGCCCGTGCAGCGCTTTAATGATTTCAATCCTTTTAACTATTTGAAATGAGTGATTGATGGAATTATCAAGAAAACAATTAGATGCGCTTCACTCCGACATGACGGAGCTGTTGAATAATGCAGAGCATCAGGCTGGCTTAACGAGTCGCAATATTCGTGGGACGAATAGAGTTATTCTTATTTTTACCGTATTAGGTGCAGTACTGGCAATTTCTATTTTTGTTATGTTTTTCGGTTTAACCAAAGCGATTAATCATTCGGTTAAAAGTATGTCCTCGATTCAATCTCAGGTCGTTGTTTTAAGCGAGACCATGGACAGTATCACGGGCTCAGTAGAGAGTATGGGCCAAGATGTTGAGAGTTTGTGGGATATGAATGAAAGCGTTGGGCATATGGTATTGAAGACTGGCATCATCAATACTTACATAGCTAAACTCAATGATCAAACTGGGTGGTTGAGTACGGATGTATCACATGTTCGCTATCATGTTGATAATGTGAATGTAAGATTCTCTAGTATTAACCGTTCGATAGGTGGAGTTTCTCACTCCCTACATGAAACGGCTAAACCGATACGCCAATTTATGCCTATGCCTTGAGTGCTCCTGAAGTTGGGGGCTTAACATAGCTGACAGAAGGTTACTTTGTCTGGTGAAAAATACTAAATGTCGGTATACTGTGCGCCCTTTTGCTTGGATCATATGCCTTAGGCTCTAGCTAGAGTGTAGATGGCTATATTCTGATGCAAATTCATGGAATTGAGGTTTTTATAGTACACTTCATAAAGTGTTGTAAAGTTAGCTAATACGCATATTACAATGTTGCTTAATTTGGTTTGTAGATAGAACTCTCGTTAGGTGTTGGGCGAAAAGCCTTAATGAAAACACGGAATTTCTGTTCTTTCTCAAGGCGTGTAAAATCGTTGTATTGGCTACTAGTTGTAGCTATGTGACATAGCTATATTTAGTCGTATAGAATAGAAATAGACAATACACCAGTAGTAAGTCAGTAAGTTTTTTCAAAAAATTCCTAAGCGCTTCTAAATTAACTTGATCTCAGTGCACTGGTTCAGGAATCAATAGAAGTGTTCCTTAGTTAATATAAAGAGGTTTAGCGTTGATGCATCCTGGAGTTCTTCCTTCCCCTAAAGGACTATATGATCCAAGTAACGAACACGATGCATGTGGTGTTGGTTTTGTTGCTCATATTAAAGGCGAAAAATCGCATAATATTATTCAGCAAGGGCTGACTATTCTTCAACGTTTGCATCATCGTGGTGCTGTTGGTGCTGACCCGTTATCGGGTGATGGCGCTGGTCTGTTGATGCAAATTTCTGATGGTTTCTTTCGTAATGTAGTTGATTTTGACTTACCTGAAGTCGGTGCTTATGGCGTTGGAATGCTGTTTTTGCCACAAGATGATGCTGAGCGTGAAGCGATTCAGAAAGTAGTCGAGTCGGTTATTACAGAAGAAGGTCAACAGGTGCTGGGTTGGCGTACGGTTCCAGTTGATAACTCCGGGTTAGGCGAGACGGTTTACCCAACTGAACCTTGTATTCGTCAAGTGTTTGTCGGTGGTGCGTCAGGCGCTCAGGGCATAGACCAGAAAGAATTAGAACGTAAGCTCTTTATTATCCATAAACGTATTACGGTTACTGTTAAAGGTATGGCTGGAGCGGCTTACTTTTATATCAACTCCATGTCTACACGTACTATTGTTTATAAAGGTATGTTGTTAGCAGGGCAGGTTGGCGAATATTACCCCGACTTAAATGATGAGCGCATGGTTTCAGCATTAGCATTAGTCCACCAGCGTTTCTCCACCAATACTTTCCCTACATGGGATTTGGCTCACCCCTTTAGAATGATCGCGCATAATGGCGAGATTAATACCAATCAAGGCAATGTGAACTGGATGGCGGCACGCCAGCACTCCATGGCTTCGGATATTCTAGGTGATGATCTTAAAAAGATTTGGCCTTTGATTCCAGAAGGGCAATCAGACTCAGCTTGTTTTGATAACGCGCTAGAGTTGTTGGTAGCCGGTGGCTATAGCATGACTCATGCCATGATGATGCTGATTCCCGAAGCATGGGGAAGCAACGAACTCATGGATAGCAAGCGCCGTGATTTTTACGAATATCACGCTGCATTGATGGAACCTTGGGATGGTCCTGCGGCAGTTGCCTTTACGGATGGTCGTCAAATCGGCGCAACTCTAGACCGAAATGGTTTGCGCCCAGCACGTTATTTGATTACAGATGATGATCTTGTGGTTCTAGCCTCAGAAATGGGTGTACTAGAAATCCCTGAAGACAAAATCGTTAAGAAATGGCGTTTGCAACCAGGTAAAATGTTCCTTATTGATATGGAAGAAGGCCGTATCATTGATGACCAAGAACTGAAAGATAAGCTAGCTTCAGACAAGCCTTACGCACAATGGTTAGAAGAAAACCAAATTCATGTGTCCAAACTGGCTGATAGAAAAGAAGAAAATACGATTCCTGAAGCTCTAACTGGCGATGCTTTATTAAACGCCCAGCAAGCGTTTGGTTATACTCAAGAAGATATGAAGTTTATTCTGGCGCCAATGATAAAAAAAGGCGAAGAAGACTTAGGCTCCATGGGTGCAGATAATCCACAAGCTGTATTATCTGATCGCTCACGTCATCTTTCGAATTATTTCAAACAAAACTTTGCACAAGTCACGAATCCTCCTATTGACCCGATTCGTGAAGAAATCGTGATGTCATTGATTTCACTAGTTGGGCCTAAGCCTAACTTGTTGGGTATTAATGAAGCTGGCTCTCAGAAGCGTTTAGAAGTGGCTCAACCTGTTTTATCTAATCGTGATTTGGACAAGATTCGTCATATTACTGATGTCGTCGGAGATGATTTTCGGACTAAAACATTAGACATTACCTATGATGTGTCACTCGGTGCAGAAGGTATGGAAGCTGTTATCCAGACCTTATGCGAAGATGCTGAAGCCGCAGTAGAAGGACATTATAATATCCTTGTATTGTCTGATAGAAATATGAGCAAAGAACGTTTGACGGTTCCTGCTTTGTTAGCAACCTCTGCTGTTCATCATCACTTAATCCGTAAAGGGTTAAGAACGGAAACAGGTTTGGTTGTTGAGACAGCCGCAGCTATCGAAAACCATCATTTTGCAACGTTGGCAGGTTACGGCGCTGAGGCTGTTAACCCTTGGCTAGTCTTTGATACGTTAGAAACTAATCTATCTACATTAGCGCCTGAGCTAGACATCGAAACGGCAAAATATAACTACATTAAAGCGGTTGGCAAAGGCTTGAAAAAAGTCATGTCAAAGATGGGTATTTGTACTTACCAGTCTTATTGCGGTGCACAAATTTTCGATGCGGTTGGTTTAAAAGAGACCTTCATAGATAAGTACTTCACTGGCACATCAACAAAAATTGAAGGCGTAGGTCTTGCTGAGATTTCAACAGAAGCCAAGCAGCTACACGATAGAGCTTATGGCGAGCAAGACATCTACCAACATCATTTAGATGTGGGTGGTGATTATGCTTATCGTGTTCGTGGTGAAGCGCATGCATGGACTCCAGAAACGATTGCTAAGCTACAACATGCCGCACGCGGTAATGATGCAAAAAGCTATAAAGAATTTACCAAGATTATTAATGAGCAGAACAAAGCACTGCTTAACTTCCGCGGCCTAATGGACTTTAAGTGGGCAGATACACCTGTTCCTCTAGATGAAGTTGAGTCAGCTAAAGACATCGTTAAGCGTTTTGCTACTGGT
>JAZGES010000248.1:0-2933 GCA_036478935.1 Thiotrichaceae bacterium | reverse complement strand
AACATCATCCCACATTCTTGAGCTTTTCATCGCACGAGAGAATGAATGCAAACCTTCAGCTAAATAACTCAGCTGATTTTGGTGGGTTACTGCCTGACCCGCATGGGTATCGAATCCTGGCAAAGTCACTTTGTAGACCATCGCATCTGCGCCGCCGACAATCATTTTAGCTACAGACTTTAGGTCATTGTTAAAGTTACTAGGGCGGAAGTACTTATCTATATGTCTAACACGAGCACTACGCTTCAATAAAGCTTTGGCTCCATGCAGTTGTTGTTGAACATCAATCACATGGGCTAAAGAAGGATTAGTAGACTTATGATTCACTTGCTTTACAAGATCAGCCTGAGCAAGAAAAGTACGAGGGTCATGCATAGCCACGGCACGACAGTCCTTTCCTGTCATAGGACCTAAGCCAGAACCTACAACTACACCTTGCAAGCCTTTTTCTTTCTTCGGCAATGCCAAGGACAACCAACCATCGGTTCGCTGCTGATCCGAACTGGATGCGGTCTCCCATATATCTATTGAGCGAAAGTGAGAACGGTCCGGCGTAGGATAACCCACACTTTGAACCCAACTCATCTCACCTTCTTCCCAATAAGGCATTAGCTTTTTCAAAGAAGTATGCATGCCCACACCATCACCGATATCAATCGATTTCTTTTGTGCCAATGTAGGACGTAGCTTGTCATATTCAGCACGTTTAGTGAGTGGGATTAAAGTGTTTAAACCATCATTTCCACCTGCTAATTCAACTAAAACCAATATGCGCTTACCATTACCCGTAAGACCTTGGGTCGGTGCTGAAGCAGCACCAGCATCAGCCATCGCTAGGTCAGGAAGCATGCCAGCAAAAGGCATCAACGCAGCAAGTTGCGTAAATTCACGTCTATTCATAATAGGGACTCTACATTAACTGATACAAAGGATCTAAAGCCAGCGTACGCACAAGTCGTACTTTACCGGGTTTTGAGGGAGGTGGGCTTATTGGCTTCTGAGGTAAAAGCCATTGTTTATATTGCTCTGGTGGTGCGTCTGGATATTGATTACCCTTATTAATCTTCTCATTAAGGTTAGCACCCGTTAGTTTATTGACCATGGATGAGCGCACCATAATGGTTTCTGCATCAATCCAAGCTAGGCCACTTTTCCAACCTTTCACATTGGCAGGATCAAACAAGTCTTGGCCTAATAATCTTAAAATACCTTCTACATCTTTAGGAGAAAAAGCACGTGAAGGAATGGTTCGCAAACTACCGATCACTAAATCAACCGGCGATTTAGTTACCGTTCCACGGTGTTCTTTAGCCCAAAAAGCCTCACTATTTAATACTTCACGTAGTAAAACTTTTATATCGTATCTAGAATTTCTAAACTTTTTCGCCCAAACCGTAGTGACTCGCTGATCGGGCTCCGCATCACTAACGAACAAACTCCAGAACTTATCAGCGATAGTCATTGCAGTACGTGGATGCTCAAGTAGCACACGAATAACATCATCACCCGTATTAACACGCTTACCAAGTACATGCTTAGGTGTCAGGTCGTGCTCAACTTTATTAAAAGCATAGGTCTCTTGAAAACGGTTGACCGTTTGCCCTGTAAAAGCTCTGGCGATATTCTTTACGTCTGACTCTGAATAATGCCCATGCCCCACTGTAAACAATTCTAGAAGCTCTCTGGCAAAATTCTCATTAGGATTCTTTTTTTCGTTCAATTGCCCATCGAGATAAACAGACATCGCAGGATCTTTAGCAACTGCTTTGAGCAACGTTGCGAAATTACCCATTGAATGACGACGTAACATCATATTTTGTTTATAGAGAAGGCTAGGCTGCTCTACTTTATCTAGTGAGGATGCAAAATGCCCGTGCCAAAATAACGTCATTTTCTCAATAATAGGAGACTGCGTTTTTAGCATATGACTAATCCACCAGCGCTTTAAACGTGCACCTTCGATGGTCGTCATCTCGTGCATTTTCATTTTATGCTTGGGATTTTTTGATTCATACATATTCGTGCGAACATGCCATGAGGTCATCTTAGAAGGCGCTGGAGGCCTAGATGATTTGGGACGTAACAAAATTTCAATAGCCTGTTGACGGCTACGCCCTTCCAAATTTTTTATCTGATTCCACTCAACACCTAGACCGCTCCTCGCCACTAGATGTCGTGCTTCTGCAAAACTAATAGTTTTTACCATTGCTCCCTTTACGCTCGTTATAGGAATTACAACTTCGGGCTATTGTTTTTTATTATTCTTATTTGTTTCTTGTGAGTGAAACGCAAACAATAAGACAGGATTTTTCCTGTTTCCTCAGAGTTGGTCTGAACTAATGTCAATAACTTTACCAGCTGAACATTAATTTATGTGTAAAATACAGAAAATAATGACAAATATCAAGACGCCCTAATAAACAAAATTGATTGAAAACTAGACAGACATACAAGAAATTAATATTATCAAATAGATAGGGTGATAGTTTTCAATAAAAAAAACGGTAAAAAGAGGCACTCTTTACCGTTATCCAGTCAGCAAATAAACGATGCTAACTACTATAATTACAGCTTCTTATTAATTGTTAGCCCCTGCTTTGAATCTAACGCAAATACTGCATCAACGCCTGATACTTCGGAGAAGTCTTCTGCCCCACATGCTCTAACATGCTAAAGAAGTTACGCGAGTCAGTCTCACCAATACCATAGAAAGGCACCATTAACTGACCACCTGCATTACGCCATGCTTGTAAATAACGAACATAGGCTTGCTTCATTCTAGGATCACGATTAGCTTTTACAAACATATCTAGCAACTTCTGACTTCTCACTGTATGCGGAGGGTCTACACGTAACAGGTGCTGACCACCTTCATAAGCAATCAACGGCAATCCGTACTCTTTAGCCAATGCTACATTAGGCTTAATACGCAC
>JAZGES010000247.1:0-4394 GCA_036478935.1 Thiotrichaceae bacterium | reverse complement strand
CTAATAAGAGGTACTTTATCAAAGCTTTTATTTTTAGTTTTCTTCTTAGTAGGTGGCTTACAGTTACACTCACAATAACCACGACGTACTGATTTAGGCAGCTGGACTCCTTTCTTGCTCTTGGCTTTACCAGTTTTTTTGGTTTTAGAGCGTGGTTTATCTGACGCAAGCGGCTTATAGCAATTGAAACATCCATCTTTCCAACCCTTCCACATCCCAGGATACATATTGATAATTTTCACTGCAGAACCTGACATATTCATGTCATCAGTTTCAGTTTGGGCATTTGCGTGTGCTACTTGTGTTAAAGGTGCAGCCATAGAGAATACGCATACAGCATAGAAGAATATTTTTTTCATAATTAAACCCTGTTTTTGATATACACCTAAATACGTCCCACTAGTAAAAGAACAAGTGCCATCAATTTAATGAGTTCTGATATAATCAAAATAACAGAACTGTAAGAAAGAGAACCCATGTCAAAAAACGATCAAGCTGCTCCACAATCAAGTCAACAAGCTAATCCTCAAGAGATTCCGGAAACAACCCATTTCGGTTATAAACAAGTGCCTGTTGATGAGAAGAGTAATAAAGTTGCGGATGTTTTTCATTCAGTAGCCGATAAGTACGACATAATGAACGACCTAATGTCAGGTGGCGTTCATCGACTGTGGAAGAAATACACAATTGATACCTCTGGCGCTAAAAGAGGCGACACTATTCTTGATCTTGCAGGTGGCACCGGAGACCTTGCTGCTAAATTTTCTCGAATTGTTGGATCAGAAGGACACGTAACACTTTCTGACATCAATGCATCCATGCTAGAAAATGGTCGCCGAAGACTGACCGATATGGGTATTGTCGGCAACATGGATTATGTTTTAGCCGATGCTCAAGACCTGCCCTTCCCTGATAATCATTTTGATATTGTGACAATGGCTTTTGGTTTAAGGAATGTGACGGATAAAGATAAGGCATTACGATCTATTTTTCGCACACTAAAACCGGGTGGTAAGTTAATGGTACTTGAGTTTTCAAAACCTGTACTTCCGGGTCTTGGCGTTATCTACGACCAATACTCCTTTAAGCTTTTGCCCTTAATGGGCAAACTCATTGCTAACGATTCAGAAAGCTATCGCTATCTAGCAGAATCCATACGCATGCATCCTGATCAGGAAACCTTAAAAGGCATGATGGATGAGGCTGGCTTTGAACGAACGGCTTATCACAATATGACGGGTGGTGTAGTGGCGCTTCATACTGGCTATAAAATTTAGCTTTCATGCAACCGTCTAAACCCACTATGCAACTTCCTACGCTCTTATTATCGACTCTGGAAACAGCTGTTAATGCCTGGCTCAAGCTGGATAGCGAAGCTATGCCGCAATTCGAATCCATGCAGGATAAGGTTATCTGCCTACATATAACGGGTCTTGAACTTAACCTATTCTTCTTTCCAAGTATTCAGCATATTCAAGTATTAAGCCAATATGCAGGTGAGCCTGATACTACTATCCATGGCTCCCCTCTTGCGCTAATGCGCCTAAGTAATGCAGATGATGCAGGCAAAGCCATGCTGGATTCTGATGCTTATATTGAAGGTGATACCGGTTTAGGCACTCGATTTAGCACCATTCTTAAATCAGTAGAAATCGACTGGGAAGAGTTCTTGTCTAAAGCAGTAGGTGATATCGTAGCTCACCAAGCTGGCTCAATGGCAGGAGAAACTAAAGGCTGGGTTAAAGATAGTGAACACGCTATGCGTCTAAATATAGGCGAGTATATGACTGAGGAAAACCAGCTTTTAGTAGCAGAGGCAGAGGTTTCTCACTATATGGATCAAGTCGATGAACTCCGCGCTAATACTGATCGTATGCAAGCACGTGTAGAACGCCTACAAAGCAAATTTATTGATGACAAGAGTAGCGACCAGAACCCACCTAAAGATAATCCATGATTCGATTTATCCAGATTCAACGCCTTTTTACTATCAACCGTATCCTAGTCAAACACGGCCTTGATGAAATATTGCTGCATATTCCTGTTTTTAGACCACTCCGCTTTTTCTATTATATCGCACCGTGGAATATCAAGAAGAAAGAACATACTGATCCACTGGGTGTACGAATCCGTCTGGCGCTTGAAGACTTAGGCCCTGTATTCATTAAGTTCGGTCAAATGCTGTCAACTCGTAATGATTTATTGCCACCAGACATCAATAAAGAGTTAAGTCAGTTACAAGATAATGTACCTGCTTTTCCATCCCATGAAGCCATCGACATTATTGAAAAATCCTTTGGTGAACCTATTGCCACATCATTCAAGAGCTTTGATGAAGCCCCATTAGCCTCTGCTTCTATCGCACAGGTGCATACCGCCACACTATGGAATGGTGATGAGGTGATTGTCAAAGTGGTTAGACCGGATATAAAACCGGTTATAGAACAAGATATTCAGGTTCTTTTCCTTATCGCCAAACTAGCTAACCGATATTGGAAAGAAGCTCGTCGCTTACACCCCGTCGAAATTGTCGAAGAATATGAGTCCACTATTCTTGATGAGTTGGATCTAGTGCGTGAAGCGGCTAATGCCAGTCAGCTACACCGTAACTTTGAAAATTCAAAAGAACTTTATGTACCTAGAATTTACTGGGACATGACGCATGATCAAGTACTGGTAATGGAAAGGATTCATGGCATCCCTATTGGGGATATGGATGAATTAAAGCGTCGTAATGTGAATATGAAACGCTTGGGTGAGTTGGGTGTTGAAATCTTTTTTACGCAGGTTTTTAAGCATAATTTCTTTCATGCTGATATGCACCCCGGCAATATATTTGTCGATGCTAAAGACCCTGATAACCCCTTCTATATAACGGTAGATTTTGGCATTGTAGGTACATTAACACCTGATGATCAACGTTATCTTGCTGAAAACTTACATGCCTTTTTTAATCGTGATTATAAGCGTGTCGCAGAGCTACACATCGAATCAGGCTGGGTACCTGCACATACCCGTGTAAATGATTTTGAATCAGCTATCCGAACGGTTTGTGAGCCTATTTTTAATCGCCCTTTAAAAGAAATATCTTTCGGCTTCTTCTTGTTACGTTTGTTTCAAACCGCTCGCCGCTTTGATATGGAAGTACAACCCCAACTGGTGTTACTACAAAAAACCTTATTGAATATTGAGGGTTTAGGCAGACAGCTTTACCCTGATTTGGACTTATGGGATACCGCTAAGCCCTTCTTGCAGCGCTGGATGGATGAACAAGTCGGCATGCGTTCTCTGTTCAATGGAGCTAAAGATAATTTACCCAAGTTCATTGAGCAGATGCCACATATGCCCACCATGGTTAATGACGTAATAAAGCAAATGCATGATCAGCAACGGAACCCTGATAACGGATACAAGCATTTTAAAGTACTACAAGAACAGTCACGTCAAAACACAAAAAGAATGCTCCTAGGAATTGCGGGTGGATCACTCATTATTAGTAGCGCGCTGGTTCATACCCTTGCTCAAAATATGGACAACAGTGTTGTAGGATTCTCAATGATGGGGGGGCTATTCGGACTATCAGGAATTATCCTTTCTGTTTATGCTTACTTCAAAGCATAGATATTATTGATAAGGTTCCAATCAATAAACTATTATTCCCTTACGGTTACTCTGCCTACCTAGTGCTTATTTTGTGTTCATTTAGTATTCATATTGGATTCATTTATGCTAAGACCACTACATGATGTATCCAATACTTGAACACCAACACATTGACTTATCAACATCAACTGATAGTTTAAACTTTCTTGAATAATTTAAATTTATCAACACACCAATCATAAGAAAACCCACTTATATTTAAATTATTCAATGCCTTACAAAACTTACTTTAAAAAATACTGCATATTGAAATGGCTCTGCGAAGCCATTCATAAATTTACTAGAAAAGTTATTAACAAAGTTATCCACAGGGGGGCATTCCTAACTAATCAATAAATCTAGCTTTCTTATGTTCAGCTAATATTTACTACCTTTAATCCTATTTTTCAAAAGTTCGGATATCTGATCAGAGGATATAGGGCGTGACAAAGGACTTTGCTATAATGAAATCACTGCTCAAAACTAAGAGATTGATCAAGAACTAGAAGTTAGAGAAAATCATAGAGTCGCCCAAAAGCTCCTTAGTTCAGCCTGCCTCATAGTACAGGTACTAAAACAATAACAGGAAAAACCCATGCAAGAAGTTGCACACATGCCAACCATTACCGAGAACGTTGTTAAGTTCAAGGAAACTAAAAACCCATTTTATCTCGCTAAAGCCATCTACATGACGTTACGCAGAGGTAGAACACATGAGCTTTTGTATGGTGTTTATTGCAAAATACGACACA
>JAZGES010000246.1:0-2147 GCA_036478935.1 Thiotrichaceae bacterium | reverse complement strand
AAAGCATCGGATGGTGATGGTGTTCAGCTAACTCGTATTATCGCTTCACCTGAACTGGATATGTTAGATCCCTTCTTGCTGCTAGATGTATTTGGTTCGGACAAGCCACAAGATTATATCGGTGGCTTTCCGGCTCATCCGCACCGAGGATTTGAAACGGTGACTTACATGTTAGCTGGGGAAATGCGTCATCAAGATAGCGCAGGCAACTCAGGTGTTATCGAAGCAGGTGGAGTGCAATGGATGCGAGCAGGCAAGGGAATTATTCATTCTGAAATGCCTGAGCAGGAAGAAGGCTTGCTGGCGGGTTTTCAGTTATGGGTCAATCTTCCGGCATCACACAAAATGGTTGAGCCTCATTATCAAGAGTATGGGAAAGATAAGATTCCTGTGGAAAACAGAAGAGAGTCTTGTCAGATAAGTGTCATAGCGGGTGAAACACAACAAGGAACTCGTGGGATTATTAATAATGATTTAGTCGATCCCATCTATTGGGATATTCATCTTAGTGCTGGGACTAAGTTTATGGATAGAATTCCTGAAAGTCACAATGCTCTTGTCTATGTCATTGAGGGGGCGTTGACTATTGCTGACTCAGAGGCTTCATTTATGGCTGAGGCTCCATTGATAGCTAAAGAATTAGCGGTACTCAGTTTGGCTGATCAGATAGAAATAACAGCCCAGTCGGATAGTCGTTTTTTGTTAGTAGCAGGTAAACCGATTAATGAACCTGTTGCGAGAGGAGGGCCTTTTGTGATGAATACGGAAGAGGAAATTACTCAAGCTTTTGCTGATTATAAATCTGGGGAATTAGCCTAGTTAGTTCCAGAAAGATAGTTTTCTGTAGGCCGGATAAGGAACGTCATCCGGCAACCTTATGAATTAACAATCATTTGTCGGATGGCGCTTCGCTTATCCGACCTACGGCTAAATTATACGGCATTCTTGGTCGCTAACTAATTAGGTAAGTATTAAAGAGAAACATTAATGTTAATTAAAAACACAAACGAAAGTTTTGGCTTAGTTAGCAAATCTCTACATTGGCTAATGGCGATTATATTAACCGGACTCTTCACTGTTGGTCTTTATATGACAGGACTGGAATATTACGATCCGCTTTATCATCGGCTACCTTGGTGGCATAAAAGTTTTGGTTTGCTAACAATATTTTTGTTACTGCTTAGGTTTGTGTGGCGACAATTGAATCCTCTACCAAGTCCTTTGAGCACGCATAAGAAATGGGAACTTACGCTAGCGCGTGTTATCCAGAGAATCTTTTATTTTTTAATCCTGTTGATAGGTACTTCTGGTTATTTTATCGCTACTGCGAAGGGTAAAGGTATAGAGTTCTTCAGCTTTTTTAAAGTCCCCGCTATTACAGAAGAATTAACAGAGGAACGAGCTGACTTAATCGGAAATGCTCACGAATTAATGGCCATTTTACTGGCTGTATTGGTAGTGCTACATGCGCTTGCCGCCATCAAGCATCACTTCATAGATAAAGATGAAACACTTAATCGCATGATTAAAGAAACAACAAATAACTAACTAACTAACTAACTAAAGGAAAATAGAATGAAAACATTATTACAACAGTCTTTTTTAGCACTTTCTCTTACTGTGGCACTGGTTACTTCAGGTAATGTGTTCGCAGATGACTACGCCATTGATAAAGAAGGAGCACATGCCTCCATTCAATTTAAAATCTCTCACCTTGGTTATAGCTGGTTATGGGGGCGTTTCAATGATTTTGATGGCACGTTTAGCTACGATGAAAAAGATAAAGCAGCTTCTAAAATTGCGGTTACGGTCAATACAAAAAGTGTCGATTCCAACCATGCGGAGCGCGATAAACATTTACGGGGTGAAGACTTTCTAAATGTGGATAAATTCCCAGAAGCCAAATTTGTTAGCACCAGTTATGCCGAAGGCAGCGAGGGTAAGGCTGTGTTGAAAGGGAATTTGACACTACACGGTGTCACTAAAGAAGTGGAGCTTGATGTGGCTAAGATAGGTGCTGGAAAAGACCCTTGGGGCGGTTATCGTCGAGGTTTTGAAGGGAGCGTTCGAATCGCCTTAAAAGATTATGGTATTACTAAAGACCTTGGCCCTGCATCGGCAGAATTAGAGCTGATTATTTCATTTGA
>JAZGES010000245.1:0-2083 GCA_036478935.1 Thiotrichaceae bacterium | reverse complement strand
TGGATGCTGATAAAACAGCACAATATATTGCTGCCTTAATACAGGGGCTGGTGATGCGTTGGTCTATTTTCGACTTCGACTTTGAGCTAGAACACGAAGCAGAAGGTTTACTAGATTTTATTAGTCTGGCTGTGCACAAAACTTAGAGAAAACATATGGAATATGTATTGATCATTCATGAAGTAGAAGATTACCCAGCATGGAAAATCATATTTGATAATGCGTCTACTATTAGGAAGAACGCAGGAGAGCAAAGCTATCAAGTATTAAAATATGAAAAGAACACAAATAAAATTGTCCATTTTTCTAAATGGTCATCAATTGCTAGTGCTAAGGCATTCTTTGAATCACCAGAGCTAGTGAAAATAAGAGAACAAGCTGGCGTAAAAGCACCAGAGTTTATCTATTTGAATGAACTCGAAAGTAGCACATTATAAGGCGCTCCTTTTTATAAAAAAAAGACTAATTTTAAAAACTAAAGATAAAAAATAGAGGGAAAAGACATGTGTAAAGTATGTTGGATATTAGTATTAATTTTTGGACTAGCCTCAGGTGGACTAGCTTATACCTTTTTAATCAAAGGTGAGACCGTAGCAGCCAGTGATGGTCGGTCTGCTATATTGCTAGTGGAAGGAGAAAGGGATCTGGTATTAAGTGAAATGAGAGCCTTTCTAGATACCGTGCAAATCATTATCACAGCCGCTAATAAAGAAGATATGGATACCGTTGTTAAAGCAGCCAGAAGTGTTGGGTTTGCCGCTCAACAAGGCGTGCCCACTTCATTGATGAAAAAATTACCCATAAGCTTTAAACAATTAGGCATGGCGACGCATAAAGCCTTTGATCAATTAGCTATTGATGCCGGTGATCTAGGTGACAAACAACAGGTGATGGAACAGTTAGGTGAGTTAATGGGAAATTGTGTGACTTGTCATGCAACTTACCGGATTGATTTGGATACGAGGAAGTAGTAGATCAGTAGAAGCTTCTAGCTCCCTCCACCTCGTAGGGGGAGGTTGGGGACGCCTACAGGGATGTAGGTGGTAGGGTAACGCAGGAGCAGTTACCGAGGGGGTGGAAATATTGAGCACCATATAATATTCAACCTTCTATCCCCACCCTAACCCTCCCCTTGCTAAAGGGAGGGAACTAACGTGCCACCCTATACATCCCCCTCCTTAGTAAGAGGAGTGAGCTAAAAAATACGGATACTTCAGAGTATAATCATGAAAAAAATATTTCAAAAAGCTTTTATTCTTCCACTAGTAATACTTCTTGCAGTAGGTCTGGTTGTTTTCAAGGTCAAAACCAAACCACCTATTGAGCATGAGAACTTACAATTCCCCATAAAGGCAGTAAAGGTGATGACGGTTAATAGGATACCGTACCGCGCTCATGCGACTGCCTATGGCAATGTAGAGCCTCAGGTTCTGGTAAAAGCAAAAGCCGAGGTCAGTGGGAAAATAAGTTATATCCACCCCAAGTTAAAAAAAGGCGGGAGTTTACCCAAAGGTACCGTTGTATTGCGTATCGAACCCACTACCTTTAAGTTTTCTCTAGATCAAAGTAAGGCAGGCTTATCCGGTAGCCGGTCCAGCTTAAAGCAGTTACAAGTTGAAGAAAAAAGTACCGCACGTTCTCTCGCCATCGCGAAGAAAAACCTTGCTGTAGCCAATAACGAATTAAAACGCGTACAAGCCATCTGGAAAAAACGCTTAATCTCACGTTCAGCACTAGATGCGGAGGAGCAAAAAGTACTCCAGCAAAAGCAACAAGTGGAAGATCTAAAAGGCAAACTTGCCAGTTACGCTAGCCGTAAGGAAGCCACACAGGCACAAATCAAACAGTCCAAAACCCAAGTTGAACAAACTCAAGACACCTTAGGACGAACAGAAATCCGCATGCCCTTTGATGCGCGTATTGGCTCCGTTTCAGTTGAAAAAGATGAATTCACTCCAGCAGGAGCGGTGCTATTTGAAGCACTAGGTACTGATGCTGTTGAAATCAATGCACAACTTCCTACTCGTCAATTCCGTCCTTTATTGTCGGGTCTAAATCATCAGAAAATGAGTCTGGATAACCC
>JAZGES010000244.1:0-2352 GCA_036478935.1 Thiotrichaceae bacterium | reverse complement strand
TTCGCTGGTTTGAAAAATGGATTCAAGGCGATCGTGTTAAACGTATACGGCTGGATAACCAAGCTTGGAATGCCGAAAAAGTTATTAAAAAAGGCGCCACTCATTTATCGTGGTTGGCTCTTTCTTTCTGGACGGGCTTAACCTTTGTTTTGTATTGGGCTTATGCGCCAGAAATGGTTGCTAATTTTTTTACTGGTAATGCGGCCTCTGCTGCATATTACACTACCTTTGGTTTAATGCTGACGACTTACATCTCGGGTGGTTTAATGCGTGAGAAGGTTTGTCAGCACGTCTGCCCCTATGCTCGTTTTCAGAGTGTAATGATTGATAAAGATTCGTTAGTACCTACTTATGACCCTGAACGGGGAGAAGGAACGGCGGGTCGCGCAAAACCTATTAAATTGCTTAAGACATTAGAACAGCGTCAAGAAAAAGGCGTAGGTGACTGTATAGATTGCGGCATGTGCGTACAGGTTTGCCCAGTGGGTATTGATATCCGCGATGGTATGCAATATGCGTGTATCCAATGTGGCTTGTGTATTGATGCCTGCGATACGATTATGGATTCCAAAGGCTGGGATCGTGGTTTGATTCGTTACGAATCTGAAAATGGTTTAGAGCATGGCAAAACACATTTCTTCAAATTGCGTACTTATGGCTATGGTCTTGCTATTGTAGGCTCTGTGCTATTTTTACTCTGGAGTCTGGGTGCGCAAAAGCCAATTGATAGCTCAGTTAGACAAGTACGTAGTCCTTTATATGTAACCATGTCAGATGGACGCATTCAAAATCGCTACTTTATAAAGGTTCAGAACAAAACCATGGAACCTGCTCGTTTTGTGTTATCGCTAGAAGGTTTGGATAATGCAGAGGTTGATATGGGTAAGATTCCTGATTTTGACTTAAAGGCAGATGAATCACAGCGACTGATGGTTAAAGTACGCAAGATGATGAGTTCAAGTGATCCTAAAAATGTAGAATTTCGCTTTGTGCTTACTCCTAAGTCGGGTTTAGTTAAAGATCCTTTAATTATGAACTCTCAATTTATTGCACCTTAAATTCACATCCAACGTTGTGTCTCTTAGTTATCTTAAGCAAGTGTCATTATGAATAATTACAATTTATTAGTTACCTTGGGAATCGGCTCTCTTGCCGCTTTCCTGTTTTATTTTACTTTCTTCAAGCTCTTCAAGTGGAGCGGTAAGATGGCATCATTAGCGACAGCCGCTTTGATGCTACTTCTCTACGTTCCTTTGGCAGCAACGCATTGGGCTGGCATTGATATTTTCGCCATCCACTTTGCCTTCTTTATGATGATTCCTTATGGCTTGGGGATTATTGCAGGTGTGCGAGAAGAACGAAAAAAACGTGAAGGTGTTGAGGTGCTAGAAAAAGGTTTTCACTGGATTCCGGGTGTCATCATTGTCTTTTTTATTATACTGGCGACGGTAGACTCCATTATTATCACGTTTGCTACGAAAGGCATTGAGGGTGATCTTGCTAATATCGTGTTGCCGGAAAGCATCAGCGGCGATGCGGGTGAAGGCGTATTGTCAAAGTTCACCGGAAACGTGTCGTACGATATGCAAGATGAAGAAGAACGATTCGATGCCTATGTGAAACAGTTAAAACAACAAAAAGAACGTGGCTGGAAAGTTGATGCGGGTTGGGTTAAGAGTCCTATTTTAAAGCAAGATTCTGTATTCCGATTAGCGTTGCAAGATAAAGCAGGAGAGGTAATAGAAGGTGCCGATGTCAAAATCAACTTTCAACGTGCTTCACAAATGGCTCTTGATCATCAACATGTCTTAATAGAAGGCGAGAAAGGCAGTTATAGCAAGGCTATTACGTTCCCTCAGCCTGGGTGCTGGCAAGTGCAAATTCTCATCAATAAGGGTGATGATATTCATGAAATTCGTGGTGATACCGAAGTCGATGAAATGGTCGATGGCAAGCGAATTAAACGTGAATGTGTTGAAGGTGCGCCTGAAATGGATACAGCGAAATAGGCTTCACGTTGACAGTTTCTCAGCTACAAGACACCACTCAGGATAAAACAGATTCATCCTGTTTTCATTGTGGTCTCCCTGTCCCCGATGACCTTCATCTACAGGTTGAAATTGATGGTGAAGAACGAGATATGTGCTGCACAGGCTGTGAGGCTGTTGCCAATGCGATTGTGCAGAATGGCTTAACTAGCTTTTATACTTACCGCACGAAAAACTCTGATAAGCCTCAAGACCTAATCCCAAAAGAACTACAAGTCTACGATAACGATCTACTTCAAAAGAGCTTCGTAAGGTCAGCAAATGAAGCTGGCTTAACTGATGTGCGTGAAGCTTCCTTAATTCT
>JAZGES010000243.1:0-10159 GCA_036478935.1 Thiotrichaceae bacterium | reverse complement strand
CATGAACTACTTTACGAAGTGGGCCTCCTACGCCTGCAAAACCACCAATTTGTGAGTTTTCAAGTTTGTGGGCGGGTTTCATTTCGTCTGCAACGCGTATTGCCGTTGCTACAGGAACCATATGACAATCCATACATTGCACATTATTTTGTGCATAGGTTGAATATTTCCACTCATCGTAAGTACGTTCAATAGGGAAGTTATTGCCAGGGTGGAAGATGTTATGACAGTTGCCACAAAATTTGGAGCTGGTGTGGTGTTCTGAATACTCAGTTGCATGGAAAGGAGATACCGGTTCAGGATCTTTCAATGTGGCTCTTTTAACTGATCCAGGGTCCATTACAAATGATGCGTTGCCGTGTTCTAAAACAGCAGTTTTAGCAATGTTTGAACCCGATATCGTATGGCAGACATCACAAGAAACACCTTTAGAAGCTATGGGAGGTGCTGTGAACTTGCCGTGTAGAGCTCCTTCACTTGATTCAGGGTCAAACTTGACGGTCTGTGTGGCGACGCCGATAGGGGTGTGACAAGCGCCACAGTAGTTCATCATTTGGCCGTCAAGAGCTTTTTCAGCTAATGCCCACTCTGCTTGAAAAACAGGGTCGTTGAATGAGTTTGAATGCATGGAGCCTTTCCAGCCTTCATACTGGCGTGGATGACATTGAGCGCAAACTTCTGGGTCTGTCCAGTCTTCTACGGTTAATTTACGGTGCCCTTTTACAGAAAGATAAGAAGGTTTGAATTTCAGGTCACTGTCGCTGGCTTTTTCTACTTTGGCCGATTCAGGTGCTTTTTTTGGAGGAGGTGTGCTGTCTGCACTAATTGTACTCATTTGGCTAAGCAGTAAAATCAATCCGCTAAACCCCATTATTACTGATTTCATTCCCATTACACGCTCCTTTAATTCTGACTTCAATTCCAAACTTCATCGAATGCCTGTAATGATATTGGCCAGTCCATGAAGCTCAATAAGTTTGATATATATTAAGAATACCAAACATTAGCTAAAATAAAGTCTGTTAACTTTAACTTATGTTAACTTATATCTAGTTGTTAGATTTTTTTGAATTGACAGGGATGTGGTTCAAGGGTAAGTGTTTGATTGATTGGGAGGTAATCTGACAATTGAGAAAAAAATAGGGACGAATTAATAGCTAAGTTAGGGAGATATTTGAAGTAGGCTTACATTCTGGGTGGTAATTAATATAAGGGCTGGAATAAAAAAGGCCCTGATAAATCAGAGCCTTTTGTCTTTTGTCTTTAGTCGAATAGGTATTGCTAACTATTCGATATCAAGATGTTAACTAAGTGTTAACCACCACCGAATACATCACCGGTAATGTTGTTTAGCCAACTAATAGCATTAGCTGCTTCACGTTTATGCGCTTCATCAGATGCGTCCATTGGCGTTAAACCACCAGCGACTTTCATGATCTTAGAGCGATCTTCAGCTAGGCGGTAAACCGCAGCAACTGAAATGCCCCAATCTTTAGCAATAATTGAATAACAAGTATTAACATAAGAAGGAGTGCCAGGCTCTTTGCCAGCTAACATAGCAACTACCGCAGAGGCACAAACTTTAGCTTGTGAGTTTGCAGCGTAACCAGACTTAGGCATGCCTTTAGCAACACTCGCGTCACCAATAACATGAACGTTTTTGTGGAGAGTTGACTCAAACGTACCCAAATCAATTGGACACCAGCCTTTATCATTGGCTAAACCAGCATCAATACCAATCTTGCCGCCTGATTGTGCCGGGATGATGTTGATTACATCGCCTTTAATTGTTTTACCAGAAGCAGTAGTAACGCTCATTCCGCCAGCATCTACTTTAGTAACGCCATCTTCTTTGATGTGCTCAATCATAGAGTTGTCAGATTTGAAGCCGTAGAATTTCTCCCAGCCTTGTACGAACAAGCCATACTTAGAGAACTTCTTCTTAGAGTCCACATAAATCACTTTTGACTTAGGCTTCTCTTTCTTTAGGTAAAGACAGATTTGGCTAACACGTTCAGGTGGTCCAGGAGGACAACGGAAAGGGTTAGGTGGTGGAGCGATAATAACCGTTCCGCCATCTTTCATGTCAGTTAACTGCTTGCGCAATGTAGTTGTTTGTGTGCCTGCTTTCCATGCGTGAGGGATAGTTTCAGCTACCTTCTCATCATAGCCTTCAATGGTATCCCATTTGAATGAAATACCCGGTGCTACGATACAGCGATCATAGTCAAAGCTTGCGCCACCCTTGGTGGTGATTTTTTTAGCTTTAGCATCAATGCCTGTTACGTAATCAAAGACAACTTTGATACCTTCTTTCTCAATAGCAGAATAACCATGCTTTAGAGAATCTAGTGTGCGGTCGCCACTTAATACTTCGTTACTTAAGTAACAAGTAAAGTAGTCCTTGTTAGCTTCAATGATAGTAACGTCAATACTAGGATCAGCCATCTTTACGTATCTTGCAGCAGTTGCACCAGCGGTTCCACCACCCACAACAACTACTTTCTTTGATGCGCCAAATGCTAGCGAAGGTACGCCAACACCGACAATACCTGTTGCTGTAATTGCACCAAGGCCCTGCATAAATCTTCTACGACTTGTATTTGTACTCATATTATATCTCCTTAGTGTCAGACTACTTGCTGCTGTAGTATTCAATTAACGCTTCAATTCCCGCAGGGCCATGTTTTTTATGTAGTTTTTTAAGCTTCTTTTTCATTTTCTTTGGAGCTTTGCGATCTTTGTTTTGGTAATCCATCAGCTGAGCAGCTAGGTACTCTTTCCATTGACCTTTAAGCATGCCAGCATCATCTTCAGCTACTGTGCCACTTTCACTGTGACATTTTTCACAATATTTTTCGTGCAACTTAGCGCCTTCTTCAGCTTTGGCTGAGTCAGATTCTTGTGCAGCAGCAGCGAATGTAAGCTTGGAGAAGTATTCGCCCATTTGTGCGAACTCATCAGAAGTATAGCCTTTTGCTAAACGTCCCATAATGGTTGAAGGAATATCACCACTTTTATAACCTTCCATTGTTTCTACTAGATAAGCAGAAGACATGCCTGCAAGTGAAGGAATTGATGGTCCTGCACTAACGCCTTTCATGCCGTGACAACCTGCGCAGGTATCACCAATCATGCTAGTGCTTGCGCCTGTCATTACTGCGGGCTTTTTCTTTTCGTCAGCGGCATACGCTGTTGTAAGGGATAGAACTATAGCTAAGCTTGAAACAAGCCCAGTTTTTAAAATAGCCCCTCGGGAAAATAATTTCATATTGTGCTCTCCTAGTGGATTTTGTTTTATAGACTTCTTGGTTAAAAATATATTTATTCAAGAAAACAAGAGGTAATAGCAAGGCGAAGTGATGTTATTCCCCTGTCTTTATGACTATAGTCATGTTTTCTTCGAATAAAACTAACCTAAGTTAATTTTTGGTATTAAGCAACTAACTTTTTATAACAATGACTAGCTTGCAAAATAAAGCTCAGACTCTATGTTAATTAGCTAATGCTAATATAATAAGCTTTTTATTCTCAATGAATTAACTGCTTAAAACACTCAATTGCGGTGTAATGTTGGGTGTTTTTTGGGGCTTGTTGTGAGTCAGGCTGGTGGATTGCTAATAAGTGCGCAACTCCATGGTTTTCTGCGGCTTGTAATACGTCAAGGTTGTCATCTATAAATAGGCTTTGTTTGGGGTTGAAGTATTCTATGGTGTGTAACTTATTCCAAAAGTTATCATCTTCTTTAGCAACACCGATATCATGTGAGGTGATGACCCTGTCGAAATAAGGCTCGATAGAAGTGTAGGCAAATTTTAATGCCACTGTCTTTCGATGAGCATTGGTGAGTAGGACTACACGACACTGCTGATCTGCCAGATACTTCAGGAATGTTTCGACATTATTTCGTACCGCTATTCTATTAGAAACTTGCGTTTTAAGTGCAACGATATCCATGTCTAGTTTTTCTTCCCAGTAATCCAGACAGTACCAATCCAGTGTGCCTTCAATACTTGAGCACATATTAGCAAGTTCTGTTTTTGCCTTATCTAATGAGAGCCCATGCTTCTGAGCATATTGAAAAGGCATGTGTTCTAGCCAGAAATGATTATCAAAGTGTAAATCTAATAAGGTTCCATCCATATCTAAAAATACGGTTTGGATGTTACTCCAATCTATGGGTATAGGCTTTAGATTAAGGCCTCTGGTTAATGCTGGCTCCAAGGTGTTACACTCCATTTTATGTCAAATCACAAAAAACCAACCATACACCAAAAGCAGATTGTTGCCAGTAGTCGACTGTTCAATATTGAGCAACTTGACCTTGAATTTTCTAATGGTGAGAAGCGTCAATATGAAAGATTAGTGAGTCGGGGGAATGGTGCTGTTCTTATTGTTCCTATGCTTACTAATGATACTGTTTTGCTGATCCGTGAATATTGTGGTGGCACAGGTCGTTATGAGCTGGGGTTGCCAAAAGGCAAAGTCGAAAAAGGTGAAGAGATTATACCTGCAGCGAATAGAGAAATCATGGAAGAGGTGGGTTACGAGTCGACTAATCTAGAAGTGTTGAAGGTGGTGTCGTTAGCCCCGCAATACATGCAGCATGTCACCCATATCGTGTTGGCTAGAGAATTAAGCCCAAAGCGAGAAGAGGGTGATGAGCCAGAGGAGCTAGAGGTGGTTCCATGGAAGCTTTCTGAAATAGAATTATTACTTGAGCGTGATGATTTTACTGAAGCGCGAAGTATAGCTGCCCTTTATATAGCGAAAAAGCATATGGAAAGCGTTGAGCGTGCGTAAAGGAGAAGGGTGATGGCTGACAATTCTAATAAGGGCTTAAAGCGGCTTGTTAATGCTGTAGTGTTTTCATGGCAGGGCATAAAAGCTGCGTATAAGCATGAGGAGGCCTTTAGGCAAGAGGTGTTCTTGCTGATTGTGGCAATTCCTCTGGCTCTTTGGCTTGGTGAAACTGGGCTAGAGAAAGGGTTGATGATTTCAAGTGTCTTGTTGGTATTGATTGTTGAAATCTTGAATTCTGCGATTGAAGCAATTGTTGATCGCTTCGGTGGGGAAATTCATGAATTGTCGGGGCGAGCTAAAGATATGGGGTCGGCGGCTGTTACGTTATCTCTATTGAATGCAGCTATCATTTGGTTGTTTGTTATTAGTTCGTAATTTGATGTCGAGTGCGGGAGTTACTAAGGAAATTCTGGTCGTATCTAGGTCATTTTCTTGAGTGTGGGGACCTCTGTTGTTTCTAATTCACTAGTGCTCAACCATGCTGAATAAAATAGCTTTATTGGGCATGCAGGGTTATTTTATCTGGATGCTAAAACATATGATGTAGATCATATTTGCATAAGATAGTAACTGGTATTAATTATCATTTTTATTTCAAGGAACTCTTATTTCCCTTTTTAGTTCTTCTTTTTATAAGCTAAACCAATATGTTAAGGGTTTACTTAGGAGTGTGGAGTGAATAGTTATGATAATTGTTCGAATTATAGCGAAATTCCACCTCTAATCATTGCTTCTTGAATATTCACTTTTCCTAATATTCGTGTATCCTTACGCAAACTTACAGATTTAATTTCCGAGGACATAGAGATGGCGCATAGTGCAACGGCTCCCATAGAGCAATACAACTATGATATCGTGAAGAAATTCGCGCTCATTACATTATTCTGGGGCATAGCAGGGATGTCGGCGGGTGTTTATATCGCTTCTGAACTAGCATGGCCCTTTCTAAACTGGGATATTGCACAGATAACCTTTGGTAGGTTGCGCCCACTTCATACCAGTGGAGTTATCTTCGGGTTTGGTGGAAATGCCTTATTTGCTACTTCTTTCTATATAGTACAGCGTACTTGCCAGACACGCTTGTGGGGTGGCAATGGCTTACCTAACTTTATATTCTACGGCTGGAACGCTGCACTGCTTATAGGCGGAGTAGGATATCTGATGGGTATTACTCAAGGTCGCGAATATGCAGAGCCTGAGTGGTACGTTGACTTGATGATTTTAGTTGTTTGGGTTGCCTACTTCCTTGTTTTCACAATGACTTTGTTGAAGCGTACTCAACCTCATATCTATGTAGCCAACTGGTTCTTTATGGCTTATATTTTAGCCGTTGCTTTGTTGCATATCTTTAATAACCTGGCAATGCCGGTTAGTTTTTTTGGTGCCAAGTCTTATAGTTTATTCTCGGGTGCTCAGGATGCGATGACGCAATGGTGGTATGGGCACAACGCGGTAGGTTTCTTCTTAACCGCTTCCTTCTTGGGAATGATGTACTACTTCGTGCCAAAGCAGGCAGGCCGCCCTATTTATTCTTATCGTTTATCTATCGTTCACTTCTGGGCTTTGAGCTTCATGTATATGTGGGTTGGTACTCACCATTTACATTGGACAGCGATTCCTGATTGGACTTCATCTTTGGCTGCTGCCTTCTCAATCCTATTGTTGATGCCATCTTGGGGTGGAATGATCAACGGTATTATGACGCTTTCAGGCGCATGGGATAAGTTACGTTCTGATCCTATTATGATGTTCTTGATTACCTCATTATCATTCTACGGAATGTCTACTTTTGAGGGGCCAATGATGGCTCTGAAAAGTGTAAACGCTCTATCCCATTATACTGACTGGACAGTAGGTCACGTACACTCTGGTGCATTAGGTTGGGTTGCGATGGTTTCATTCGGCTCTTTGTATCATATGATTCCAAAGCTTTGGGGTACTAAGATATGGAGTGAGAAGCTGATTTATATTCACTTCTTCTTCGCTACTATCGGTATTCTTTTATATATCACGGCACTTTGGGTATCGGGTATTGGGCAAGGCTTAATGCTTCGTGCATTTGACCAGTACGGTAACCTTAAATATAGCTTTATCGAGACAGTTGTCTTTATGCATGGTCCGTTAGTGGCTCGTGCGGTGGCAGGTATGTTCTTTGTGGCGGGTATGTTCTTGATGGTTTATAACGTCTGGAAGACCATTGCCAATAGTCAGGAAGCTAGCGATGAAGCGACAGCTTCAGCCAGCGCTTAATAGGAGATTCGAGCTATGATGAAACATGAAAGTATCGAAACAAATGCAGGGCTATTAATTGTTCTGACTTTAGCAGCCATTAGTATTGGTGGTTTGGTTGAAATCGTTCCACTATTTCATATTGAAGGCACGGTTGAGAGTGTTAAAAATGCTGAGGGTAAAGATGCAGTACGTCCTTATACACCTTTAGAGCAGCTTGGTCGTGATGTGTATACACGTGAAGGTTGTTATAACTGCCACTCGCAGATGATTCGTCCCTTTAGAGATGAAGCATTGCGTTACGGGCATTATTCGTTAGCAGCAGAATCTCAGTATGATCATCCGTTCCAGTGGGGTTCAAAGCGTACCGGGCCAGACTTGGCACGAGTCGGCGGAAAGTACTCAAGTACTTGGCATACCCAGCATTTAGATAAGCCAACGAGTGTTGTGCCAGAATCTATTATGCCTAACTATCCATGGTTGCTTAAAGATGACCTAGATTACTCTGATCTTCAAGACAAAATGAAAGCACTGAAAAAAGTAGGTGTTCCGTACTCTTTAACAAAAGAAGAATTTGCTAAAAATGTGGATCAGTTTGGCGAAGATGTTGCTAAGTTGCTAGATATTAATCAGGCTGAAACCAACATGATAGAGCAGGCCAAAAAGGGTAATTTTGATGGTGATCCTGCGAGGTTGACAGAAATGGATGCACTCGTTGCCTATCTGCAAATCTTGGGAACAATGGTTGACTTCAGCAAGCATGATGAAGCTGAGTTTATTAATTTCAGGTAAGCGAAAAATTAGATTAATGATTAATTTTATTTCAAGATATTTTTGTTTCAAGGTATAGAGTAATGGATAGCTTAATAGCGTGGTGGTTTGATTTATCCAACAGTAAAAGCTTAGGTTTGGTTATCTTTTTTATCGGCTTTATATCGGTGATTATCTATGCTTACGGAAGTAAAAAGCGCAGTAAGCGATTGGAGTCTTACCGCGACATTCCTTTTCTAGATGATGATGAAGACGAAATTGAAGCAAGAAAAAAAGAACTTGAAAGCTCCTCTAAAAAAAGTGGAAAGTAGTTATGGCACATGAAAAAATAAAAGACCCTATTACTGGCGCAGAAACAACTGGGCATGTTTGGGATGATGATTTAATGGAGTTTAATAACCCATTACCTCGCTGGTGGTTATGGGCGTTTTATGGAACTATTGTTTTTACGATAGTTTATTTCATTATGTATCCTAGTTGGCCAACCAATCTGGTAGAAGCTGGTTATTTGAAAGGTACTTCAAAGATTACCTTTAAAGCAGATTCAGGTGAAGAAATCACAACTCACTGGAATACACGTGCATTGTTAGCGAAAGAAATGCAAACAGATAAGCTAGAACTTAAACGTCAGGAAATGGTAAAAGTCGTAGCTGCAACACCGATTGATCAAATAGCGGGTGATGCGGATAAGTCGCAGTTTGTGCTAGCTTACGGTAAAGGTATTTTTGGTGACTATTGTGCAGGTTGTCATCAAACGGGTGGTCAAGGTGTAGTCGGCTTTTATCCTAATTTGGTTGACGATGCTTGGTTGTGGGGTGGCGATACTGCTGATATCGAAACATCAATTCGTAAGGGTCGTAAAGGAAATATGCCAGGGCACAGTAGTACACTTTCTGATGCTGAAACTACACAGGTTGCAAACTATGTATTGAAGCTTTCTGGTGAAAGCGTAGATGGTGCTGTTGCGGGTGCAGGAAAGACTGTATTTGATACCAAAGGCTGTTCTGGTTGTCATATGCCTACCGGTGTTGGCATGAAGGCACTAGGGTCTGCTAACCTTACTGATAAAATTTGGACTCAGGCTAACGTTCCTGCTGCGGCTGATGTTGCTGCTAAAGTAGCTGCTGTTAAGGCAGTGGTTAGTGAGGGTATCCAGCGTGAGATGCCTGCTTGGGAATCTCGTTTGAGTAATGATGAAATCAAAGTATTAGTTGCTTACATCAAGCTGTTAGCTCAGTAGTAATTAAATCATAGTAGTGAATAACGGCTGGTATAATAACCAGCCGTTATTGTTTCTGGGTTTTGTACAATGTAGTTCTTAGAGGCCTGATTAAGTCTGACCAGAACTTCTGAGAGATAGAGATCAGGCTGTCATGTTTTTGATAGGAAGTAGATCAGCACTTCATTGGGCTAATCTGCTGTTTTCGATATGGGCTAGTATGGCGGGAAGAAGTCCCTATTCCAAAGAATTGTATAGTAAGAGAGTAATCCCTTAAGGTAAATGCAAAGTTATAGCGCACAACCGGAGAGCGAGTCAGGTGCACACTATTACTTTGCAGTGTGTATTCTGTAGCATAACGACATAGAGGGAATTGATAGTTATCAATACAAAATAAATTTATTCAAAGTAACATCTAATTACATTGAAAAACAAAAATTAATAGCTAACAGTTTAGGACTCAGGATTAAATAAGATGCGGAACTTGACGCAGAATTTTTGCTTCAGATTAAATGATCGCAATAGGCGCATAGCATGGCTACGCAACGATTTGGGATCAGTTAAGCTGGAGCAAAAAGACAAGTTAAGTTCCGTAAGTTATTTAATCCTGAGCCCTTAGTAGTCGGAATAGTTAAATAAGTATTAGGAAGATAATATGAGTGATTGTAATTCATGTCAGTCCGCAGTTGCAGAAGCAGTGACAATACATCCGCGTTCCGTAAAAGGTATCTTTCGATACTTTAAAAGTAGTGTTTTAGTGGCTGCCTACGCTGTCTTCTTTCTACTTCCTTGGATTCCTTGGACACGCCCTGTCGGTGATCCCCAAGCAGTTCTGTTTGATCTAGTCGGCAAGAAATTTTATATCTTTGGTTTAGTGGTACATGCACAGGATATTTTTTGGCTGGCGGCGTTGTTATTTTTAGCCGCGGTATTGCTCTTTTTTGCTACTGCTTTAGCAGGTCGAGTTTTCTGTGGTTACTTCTGCTTCCAAACATTATGGACAGATGCCTTTCGCTGGTTTGAAAAATGGATTCAAGGCGATCGTGTTAAACGTATACGGCTGGATAACCAAGCTTGGAATGCCGAAAAAGTTATTAAAAAAGGCGCCACTCATTTATCGTGGTTGGCTCTTTCTTT
>JAZGES010000242.1:0-3681 GCA_036478935.1 Thiotrichaceae bacterium | reverse complement strand
GTTCCAAATTACCTTTACCCAACAGGTTCAATTGATACTCTGGATATTCAGCATACTTCCAATGCCCTTTCGCTGTTAAATGGTAATCAGCTACTTCTCCTTTAATACCAAGGTCTAGCAAACCTACACCTATCCGTTTGCTATCGCCTTTAGCGGCAACAATAAGGTTAATCAAATGGGGGGATGAAAGCCCCATATCACCATTAGCTTTAACAGTAAGCTCGCCATCATCATCATATAAATCACCCGAAAGGTTGCGTAGCTTCAGCGTATCTTTGACTACTTGAGCGCTAAGCTGTACATCACGTAATTTGACTAAAGCCTCACCTTGTTTGATATGTAGCTCATCTACTACAACATTCTGTAAATCCACATCAATGGGCAGATGAAGGTCGGGGAGCGTTATTTCAAAGGGTTTTCGTTTCTTCTCTTCTTCTTCATCTGTAGGTAGGAAGACGGTTATCCGATCAGCGGTTAGGCTTCCTACTGAAACATCAGGGAATAGCCCTAATTTCTTGAGTTCAGCATTTGCTATCTCAATTTCCAGACCCTCTTTTTCCCAGACAATACGTTTGATTGTTAAGTCACCCAACAAACTTCCATCAACACCTTCTAACTCTAAATCTGAAAAAGTATTTGAAACACGATTAAGTAGCAGAGACGTACCACTTTGAGTTGCCGATAGGAAAAAAATACTGACCGTAAGCAGCAATAGAAAAAGGAGTAAAATTGATAATGGAGTGAATATGAGATAGCGAAGTAGCTTACCTATTTTACTAGGCTTCGACGTACGTGGAGAGGGATGTGACGATGAAGAGGGCTGATCCGTCATAGGTCAGGCCCAAGACTAAAATACAGATTGATATCACTCGTATCATCTTGCGGAACAGCCAGATCAATTCGAATAGGACCTAATGGAGACTTGTAACGAACGCCAACCCCATAGCCCACTTCAATACTGTAATCATTCCAGTCATTAAATACATTTCCGACATCAACAAAAACAGAGGCACTGATTTTATCTTTAACAGGGTGTTCGTATTCAGTACTCAGCGTTAGTAAGTTTTTACCACCTATAACATCGCCATTCGCATTAGTTTCTCCCAGACTTTCGAAGCTATAACCTCGAACAGAGTTTTGTCCTCCTGCAAAATAACGCAATGACTTAGGCATCTCATCAAAGTCTCCAATAAAGGTGGAGCCTAGTTTGCCTTGAAGAATGAGTTTTCCTCGTTTTTCTTTATCTTTGTTATTAAACGTATGCAGGTACTTCCCACCTATTTCCGCTTGTAAAACCGTTTGATCACTCAGCAATCCTTCCGCAGCTCCTTTTATGCCTGCTTGTAAACGCCAGCCTTTAGTAGGAAACAAAGCATCATTTCGTTCAGTTTTTCGAACACTCAATCCTAATAAGGTGAGTTGACTATGAAGCTCCGCCTCCCCATCCACTTGAGTTTTTTCATCCAGATAATTAATCGAAGCCACTTGTTCCCAATCACTCTTATTGCGACGATGATAGTCCAACCCAAGCTTTAACGCAGTACCCCGAATATCATCGTTATCACTTCGGTTCCAGCTAGCAGATATAGCGGCAAACTCATGTTCAGGTTTCCATAACGGTATCTTATATTTTAGCCCTATCGAAGGATCTTTCTGAGAAATTCTGGTCGTCATATTGAGCTGATGACCTTTCTGGTTCAACCAGTGGGTATCCGCACTTGCCTGTATGTACAAGCCATCGTCTGTTGCAAAACCCAATGCGCCTTTATATGAATATCGCTTGCGTCTAATTGACTTAATAGTGACAGGAATAATATTCTTAGCGGCTTTTTGATAACCCGCCCTGACTTGTACTGTTTTATAGTAGCTGCTTTTTTCTAACAGTCGCTGTTGCTTAATAAGCGCTTCAGAACGAAACACATCGCCTTCTTTTATTATCGTATAGCGGTCTATATATTTCTTGCTTAGAATATCTTGTTCTACTGTAACTTTGCCGTAGCGGTAACGCTCTCCTGTATTAAAGACCAATTCAATATCAGCTTGATGAGTGCGCGTATTTACCTTGATGGTATGGCTACTCAAATCCGCATCAAAGAAACCTAGGCTATTGGCTGTTCGCTTTAGGCGAGTTTTAAAATCCTCATAATGCTGTGAAATCAGCACATCACCAGATTGATAAGGTGGCTCAGCTAAAATAGCTTGAAACTCAGGGAGATCTTTTCCAGCGCCATTCAGTTGAATGGCTAACCTCTTAACTTTAACGGTTTTCCCCGGCTTAGCGGCAATACCTAGAACCCAACAATTATTTACTTTGCGTGAAGTCATTTTGAACTGAGCATTAAAATAGCCGACTGCCTCTGCACCTTCACCTAACTTCTCAGTAGAGGCATCGATAAATCGCTCAACTCTACTGAGTGTAGAGTCACATTTTAGATTTCGTAAAGAGGGTAGAAAGGCCTTGATGTTCTCGGCTAAATCTTCAGGAGCTCCTGATACATTAACCGTTACGGGAGGGCTATCTTTATCATCTGCTGCATACGTAATGGATAGCGTGCTTTGAAGTGCTATTAAAACAGCCCAGATGGAGATCTTATTATTATTGATTGTTCTCATTCTAAAACATTAATACCCATAGCCCCGATAGTAAAGGGCTATTATGTGAGGATGCTAGTAATGTTGCAATGATTCAATAGTTTATTAGGAATCAGTCAGTGACTTACTGACTCTTATTACTAGATTCTTTTTTGGAAGCATCTGAAATGGCTTCACCTGCTTTTTTCATATCTTTTCCAATACCTTCTACCGTGCTACAACCCGTAACAAAGTAAGTGCAGAAAATACAGAGTATTGCGCTTGATACTACTCTTTTCAATAATGGCTTATTCATGAGGTGACCTATAAGTTAAGTAGAGAGAGTATATAGCACTCACATTTGTCCGTAATATCTAACACTAACTATCATTGTCTATTTGCATTTTCACAACCTAACAATGAACTATTTTAATATAATAGAGGTCTTTGCTTGAAAGTATGAGGGAAGAATAAAGAGCGTAGTTCTTCAGAATTTATCTAAAAAAAAGGTAATAGCCGGCTATTGGCTGAGTTTCTAGACAAAATATGGGAAATTCAAGCTTTTTTTATCCGTCATGTCTTTCGTGCAAGGTCTTCTCTAATAGGCTTACTATTTAAAAGGAAACCTCTACAAATTGTACAAAACGATAAAGGAGAGGATGCCTTTTTTATTGTTTTTTTTGTGAATACAGTAATAATATATAACTATGCCAACTGAAAACAATCAAAAAATCACATTAGTAGAAGATGATCAAGAACTTGCTCGTATGATTCAAGCCTTTTTGCAAAGTGAGGGTTTTGAAGTCTCATGGGCAGATAATGGTCTGGATGGTGTTGATTTAATCCTAAAAGAACAGCCCCATTTGGTGGTGATGGATATTATGATGCCAGGTATTGATGGGGTTGAAGTTTGTCGTCGCATTCGTGATAGCTTTTCTAATCCTGTGTTAATGCTAACGGCGAAAGATGATGACCTTTCAGAGGTGGCATCCTTAAATACGGGTGCGGATGGTTATTTGAATAAGCCTGTTCGACCACATGTGTTATTGGCTCATATAAAATCTTTGTTACGCCGAAGTAAAACGAATTCTTCTAATAGTGATGTCAATA
>JAZGES010000241.1:0-4582 GCA_036478935.1 Thiotrichaceae bacterium | reverse complement strand
TTCTATCATCCAGCACTATCGAATTCTCATCATTTCTGGATTCAGCATTTTCTGAGAAATTATAAGAGCCTGTGACAACATAACGACCATCAACAATAATCACTTTATGATGCAACCTAAAGGACTGCCCATCCCGACGAATATTCAGACTTAATGCCTGCAAATCATCATACTGAGAGCTAGATTGGCCGCTCTGCCCACTATCTACGACCACTTTAACGTCCACGCCCCGTTGATCCAAAGCGACTAACGCATCTGCAATATCTTGACTAGTAAATGCAAAAGCCATGATATGTACAGACTGCTTAGCACCTCGTAATAAAGGCAATAGCCGTGTTTCACGAAAGTTATCATCTGGAGAGAAATGAATATCTACAGGCGTACTATTAATAGAGAAATAGTTATCAGCACTATTGGCTTGGTTATGTATACCCGTCCATAGCTGAGAAAACTCTTCAGTGTAGTTCACTGCCGTTTGAAAGCTGTTGAGCCGGATTAAATTTTCCCTGTTTCGATAAGCACCGAAATAGGTCATATTCATAGACCCCGTCCACACTTGATTACCATCAACAATAGTAAACTTATTGTGCATATAAGCTGAGCGTTGGTCACCTCTTACCGTAATTCCTGCATTTTTCAAATCAACAAATCGATCCCAAAACAAATGACTTGTATCCGTCAACACTCGCACCTGCACCCCGCGTTGATGCGCTCTAATTAAGCTATCGGTGACATTACGCAGACTCAGTTCAAACATCGCCATATCAACGCTAATGAGAGCATTATCTATGGCTGTAATTAAGTTTTTCTCAGGGCCATTAATAAACTGGCTTGCATCTGTTGCCTCGGGCTTGGAAAAGAAGAGCTGAATGGAGCCATTATTGTTGCCTGGACTGGCTGTATTATCTTCAGCGGAAAAGCCTCCACCACAAGCGGTCAAAAATAAGGTGAAACTGAGTATTAGTATTTTCATTCCGCGATCTTAGCGCAAAATATTCTCTGTCTTTATTTCTTAAGACAAGGTGCTTGATAGGGAGCTTCCATCTTGATAGCCAACTAAAGAGGCATCATCGGAGTGTGGTTTTATATAACCTCCTAACATTGCAATTGTTATTGCGTGAGTTGTATTTTTTGCTCCAAGTTTCCTCATTATTTTTCTAAAATGAAACTTCACTGTACTCTCAGTCACAAATAGCCTTGATGCTATTTCAGATGCAGTGTTCCCATCAGCAGCCCAACATAGGCATTCTTTTTCACGCACACTCAATATGTTGCTTTCAAGATAGATATTATTGAGTTTTAACAGATTTTCCATTGCTTGATGTACGAATTCCCCTAGATAAGAAACAATAGGGGATATATCTGCAAGATATTGCATGTAGTCGTCATTTAAGTTACTCGAAAAATTAAACTCAAACTTACTATGCGAGCTGAAAGAATCATGAGAATGTACAATGATTCCTACACGCACATCATCACTATCTATAGTTACTTTTTCAAGAAAAGTCACTTTTCTTGAAATGGCTGTTTTCTTTAAATCAAGACTACTTTGACATTCACCTAGCATCCTTCCTTTGCAACTAGATATTTTTTCGATTGATTAGTATGGAAACTGGTTGACCATGTCAGTCTATAAGAAAAGCATGAGGCATTAAGTTTTTTCATAATAGCTGAACAGATCAGCATTAAACTCACTTCTGACTTAGCTTCTGATAAATCCATTGCATACTTACTCACCCATGAAGGTATAGGTGTTGCTGAATTATTTGATGACCTAGCAGAAATAAGACACCCCAAACTAATGATATTAGTGAATAATAAATCAACAATATCATACACTAATTTTATTAACCAAATATAAATAATCACTACATCATTACATCATTACAACTCGCAAATAAATACTACTGATTTCCGAGATATAAAAAACTGTTCTTTCGGATAGTTATATGAGTGGGGAATTAATGTTAGCTTAATATGTGAGCACTAAGTCTCGCCTTAAATGTAAAATTTAGGCTTAACTATTGTATAACTATAGGGGTTTACACTATGTATAGAAATTTATTATTTCTAATATCATTCTTTGTTATTAGCACGCATGCATTTGCCAACAATACTAGTAAAAGCGTTGCCATGGGCATGATATCCAGCAACTCAATGAGTAAAATATCTACACAAGAACTCCACAATCTAATGGATGAAAATATTCAGGATTTTATAGTTGAATTTGATACAAGCTCTGTTCCACAAAGTGCATTAACAGGTTTATCGAAGACCGAAATTATGCATACACGTTCAGATATGGCAAAGAGCTTAATGCGAACGATGAGCAATGGTGATCCTGATATCAATGTAAAAGATGATTATTCCATGTTACCAATGATGGCTATAGAAACAGCAAATAGAGCTGCCTTAGCCAAAATTCTGAATAGAGCTGATGTTAAGCGTGTTTTTGAGAATAGCTCTACTGATACGGTACAACTTCAAGAAAGCTTACCGCTTGTTAATCAGCCCGGCCCTGAAAGTCAAGGACATATTGGAGAGGGAACTAGTATTGCAGTGTTAGATACTGGTGTCGATTACACTTTACCTCCATTTGGATGTACTGCTCTAAATACGCCTTCAACTTGTAGAGTATCTGTTGCAATTGATTTTGCACCAAATGATGGAGAGCTAGATGATGACTTCACATTTGGTCATGGTACAAACGTTGCTGCGATTGCATCAAGTGTTGCCCCAGGGGCAAAAATTCTAGCCCTTGATGTGAAGGGTACTGGTTCTGATCCTTTTATGAAAAGTTACCGCATGGGTGCAATAAATTGGATTTTAGCCAATAAGTCTCAATATAATATTGTTGCAATGAATATGAGTATTGGTGACAACTCTCAGGTTAACACTCCTTGTAGTGATGATTTCTTTACAACACCTTTTGAAAACTTAAGAAATATAGGAGTCATTCCAGTTGTTTCATCAGGGAATTCTCACCATACAAATGGTATTAATAGACCTTCTTGTGTACCAGGTGCTGTTAGTGTTGGTGCAGTCTACGATAAAGATTTTGGTTTCGCTACCAGTCATGGTTGTACAGACAGTCCTGCTGTACGAGATATGGTAACTTGCTTTTCAAATACAGGAAAATTCTTAACTCTTCTAGCTCTAGGTGGATTTATAAACGCAGGAGGACATGAATTAGTTGGCACTTCTCAAGCAGCCCCTCACGTTGCCGGCGCTATTGCAGTCCTCAAAGCAAACGATGTTTCACCAAATGATTCAGTCATTCAAACTATTGATCATTTAACTACTACTGGTAAAAAAATTGAAGATGAGAGAGGAGGTATACCTTCAAATCAACCGCTTATACCGAGATTAAATCTAGAAGCTGCGATTAATGATGCAATTATTCCACCTACAGGAGGAGACACACCAGTTACAATAAGTCCTGCTCAAGGAAGCACAGTTGGCAATAACCCCACCTTCACATGGACTGAAGTAGTCGGTGCTCCTCGTTACGCAGTAGTAGCTACAAACACTGATAACAATGATTCTCCAGTGAATAACTCAACTATTAATAATCTACCTTGTCCAAATGGCGTTTGTTCTTATGTACACTCCAGTGCATTACCTAATGGTAATTACACATGGAAGGTACGTGTCATTAATGCTGATGACAGTAATGGTAATGAAAGTGGAACTGTTAACTTTACTGTGAATTAACTTTTAGAGCCAAAACTAATATAAAACCCCAGTTCTAGCTGGGGTTTTGTCTCTTTAATAATTCTCGAGTAATCAATCTGAAGGATTACCCAGATCTTGATCACTAGCCATCAATGATGGGCTTCCAGTAACACCCCATCATTATTTTGGCCTAGTGTATTAAGTTCATCAGCCAATGCCTGATCTATAGTGACCACTATCTCTCCCTGATCAATTATTACATCACCCACGTTAATTTTTCCATCACCATCCGCATCACCTATTTCAGCTTCTGTAGAATAGTTCGTATCCAAGTAATCCCTTACTGCATTGCTTGGTTGAATGAGACTCCCCTTAATACCCTCACTTGGTCTAATAAAATCCCCATTAATCGTTTGATCTAGTGAATTTAAGGTATCAGCCAATGCCTGATCAATAGTGACCACTATCTCTCCCTGATCAATTATTACATCACCTACGTTAATTTTTCCATCACCATCCGCATCACCTATTTCAGCATCTGTAGAATAGTTCGTATCCAAGTAATCCCTTACTGCATTACTCGGTTGAATGAGATTCCCCTCAATACCCTTACTTGGTCTAATAAAATCCCCATTAATCGTTTGATCTAGTGCATTTAAGGTATCTGCCAATGCTTGATCAATAGTCACAGTTTGCTGGATACCCTGATCATCTGTATATGAAATCCGATCACCCATACTGATTTCTCCACCACCATCCACATCACCTATTTCAGCATCTGTGGAAAAGTTGGCATCCAGATAATCTCTTACTGCATCGCTAGGTTCAATGAGGCTCTGCACTCCCGGAGGAGCATCATCTGATACCGCATCCAGATTATTCAATGTATCAGCCAGCGCCTGATCTA
>JAZGES010000240.1:0-2741 GCA_036478935.1 Thiotrichaceae bacterium | reverse complement strand
TCCTTCGTTGCTGCATGTGTGCATAATAATGAAAATGCCAATTAGCACTTAGTATATAAACGACCTGACCACCTATTCCATACGACCCACTATACAACACCAAACCATCCGTACTGGAAACTACAGGTGTCCCTTCCTGGGCAAAAATATCAATGCCTTTATGTGTACCCGAACGACCCCAAGGATAATACCAAAAAGACAGCGGATTCCAGCTAGATTCAGAAGCGCCCACAACCGGGTTTAGGTGTTGTTCCTGAGGGATAAAGCCCAATGAATACACTGTTGATAACAGAATAAGCCAGATTTTTAGTCGTTTTTTAATTATCATCTGCTTAGTGTGTTAGGTTGACATGAATAGATAGTGAAAAAAGTATGTAGATGCTCAGTATAATTTATGCAGAAAATGTGCAGAAGCTATAACCTGTTGAATCTACTTTTGCTTATCGTGAACAAAACGTAAAAACTACTGACTCATGGTTTGATATAAAGGCATCGGTGTGACAAGAATATTTTGGTGTGTGCCATCAGGTACAACAATCCAGCGTTTCTTCTGACTACTGAATGCTTCAAATAGCCGCTTTCCTCTGTGAATAGAAATGAGATCGTCATCTGTTCCATGTGAAACGAATATTGGAATGCGTATGTTGGTAGCCCATTGAGCAGGTTGCACTTTGTCTAAGTTTATTTCCCTTGGTAGGCTAGTATTTGCCGGAACAAAGTACCAATAATGGGTTGGCTAAATAAGGGTAATTTTTTGAGTTTGTCATCAATCACTCCCTCTAGGTATCAAAGCTTGCAACTATAATAATGGCTTGCCAGTTCTCTGGTTTAGAGGCGGCAGCTTCAATAGCATATGCACCACCTAAGGACATTCTCCAAATGCCTGCATTATTGTCATCAATATCCTTCCCATTATTACGGTTAGAAAGGAAACCTCTCGCATCCAATAAAACACGATTAGCAAAACCTTTTTCAGAAGCACCCGTTGCATATTGAATGGGGCTTTGTAAATGATCTCCATGAGCAGGTAAATCAGGTAATACACATCTGAATCCTGCGGCTGCAAAGCGCTCGGCAACGGGCAGTAAGTCCTCCTTTCTGCCATTGCGACCATGGAGTAATACTAGAATCCCTTGAGTCTTGCCATAAGGCTTGATAGTGATATTGGCTGTAGTTAATTGTTGTCGCAGTATTTTACCTCGAGAGCTTTCTTTTCCTCATCTTATTGAGAACAACTATCCCCATCGTAAATAATAAGCAGAAACCTAAAATGCTAAAAAAAGAAAGATGTGGACTGTTCATTTTTAATCGAAGTTCTCTATTAACTAATGAATAAATACATTACCAGCAACCGTTGCTATAGTAATGCTTTTACAGAAGATACATAGTGTATGACAGATAAAAACCAGCGCCATAAAAAAAGAATGGAGCAAAAAAAAGAAGTCATTGATAAAAGCATAGCCAAGGCTGATCAATCAAAAGGATTGCTACTAGTTCTAACCGGAAATGGAAAAGGGAAGTCCAGCTCAGCTTTCGGAATGGTCGGCCGCTCACTCGGACATGGCATGAAAGTGGGCGTATGTCAGTTTATAAAAAGCCGTACTGATACAGGGGAAGAGGCCTTTTTTAACCGCGATCCGAATGTTGACTGGCATGTACTCGGCGATGGTTTCACTTGGGATACCCAAGACAGAACACAAGATATTGAGACCTCAGAAAAAGGCTGGAAAATAGCAAAAAAGATGCTACAAAACGATGAGTATGACTTAGTGGTATTAGATGAGCTAACCTATCTACTTAACTATAACTACCTAGATAGTGATTCAGTTTTGGCCGATATAAAAAACCGACCTGCGATGCAACACGTAGTTGTTACGGGCAGAGGAGCAAGTGATGTACTTAAAGGAATGGCTGATACGGTGTCAGAAATAGCAGATGTGAAGCATGCTTACAAAAGTGGTATTCAAGCTCAGAAGGGGATTGACCTATAAGCTCCACTTGAAAAGAGATAACAAGTTTGAGAATAATTAGTCTCTACCTAACAAAGTACGAAAACTCCCTCCACCTAGCAGGGGAGCTTTAGAAGCTAACGCTAAGTAGCTTTTCTAGGTGGTAACTAATTAGATTGAAGCCTGAATGACAATAAACTATAAAATAGCTATACTCCGTCGCTAAACCACCCCATAAAGCGCCTGTAGCTCACTTGGATAGAGTGTCGGCCTCCGAAGCCGTGGGTCATAGCAAAAATAGAAAGGAAGCTAGCACTCACATTTGTTAGAATCTAAATAATGCGTCTGTAGCTCACTTGGATAGAGTACGACCCTCCGAAGGTTGGGGTAGCTGGTTCGAATCCAGCCAGACGCGCCAATTTCGTTACCCCCCCAGTTTTAATTTACCTATTTTTGACTGTAAGCCTCTTCAGAAAAAATACCTAAAAACGATGCTGTGCCCAGATTGTGCCCAAACCGTGCCTTTTTTAAAACCATGTCAAAGCTCAGGTTCAAGGTCTAGGCTATAGAGCAGTTATATTAATAATAAAAATGAGCTAGTGTTAAATGAAGACTAAGCTATAACTTCGTATATTAGCTAATATTTTAGTCGTTGTATCTGATTGGCTAGAGTTAAAGTCATGATGATGATGATTCCTTCCACCAAAATAAAATACGTATAATGAAATATGCAGGAAGGGTGAATATTAGGGAGATTGAAGGAAAAACTGGTGCAAAGGCTAAAACAATTCC
>JAZGES010000239.1:0-6174 GCA_036478935.1 Thiotrichaceae bacterium | reverse complement strand
ACCACTGGCAGTTATCGTTACCTATCAAATCCTATGCAAGTCGGGATAGTACTAATGATGGCATGCTGGGGAGCTATTTTAGAAAGCTATCTAGTGATGCTATCTGCACCTGTAGCTTTGGTCTTGTTTCTGGTGTTTAAGAATGTCTGCAATGGAAGCTGTCAGCTAGGCGTGACTCATGCGGATGAATGGGAGAAGTATCAGCAATCAGTGCCAAAGTGGGTTCCTTTCAGAAGTATGACTGACTAGACCATCACTCGCTGAACAAGCCAAATGGATGCCAATAGCGAAATAACTAACGAGCCACCTTTTAAAATATAAAAGCGATACAGCTCCGTTTTTCTCAAAATATAAGCCACCGGAAAAAGTAATAACAAAATCAACCCTTGCCCTATTTCCACCCCTGCATTAAAGCCTAATAGAGATAGAAGTAACGAACCACTATTTAAATTAAGGTCACCCAAAACACTGGCAAACCCAAAGCCATGAACCAAGCCAAATACAAAAGCGATACTCCATCTAGCATGAGTAAATATTGGCTTTATATTATTAACGGCAACCAGTACAACGGACAATGCAATGGCGGATTCCACCCAACGTGAGGGTAGTGTTACGATTTCCAGAGTAGCGAGAGACAGAGTGATGGAGTGCGCGATAGTAAACGCGGTGATGACTTTAAATAGACTAGACATGGCGGGCTTTAGGTCAGTAACCGCCGTCCATTGCTTATCTTTGTAGAGCAAAACTGCTGGCAACATGAGGGTGACGACAAATAGAATATGATCGAAGCCAATCAGAATGTGCCAGATACCTTGTTTGACGAAGGTAACAAAGTTTTCTAGAGCACTTTTTCCTTCTGCAAGATCAACTGTCTGGTTATCTGGACTGGCGATATAAATGCTTTGTGACTCGCTATTTCTTTGATCCAATACAATGCCCCTATGATCAGGATCATCTGCGAACAAGAGTGAATAGTTGGCACTAAGTGCTCCACTTCTAGCTTCACACTGAGGTTGAATATGTAACACTACATAAGCACCATCCGTGTGATTATCCACTTGTATTCCTTTATCTACTAACAGACAAGGTTGTTCATTTCGTTCTATATTAAAGTTTGAATAGGCATAGGCGGTGATATCAGCTCGTCTTTGTTTTACTTCGTTCCAACTGATTTTTTGGTCAACATTACTATCCAAACCGATAACATATTCAAGATCACGTAGCGCAATATCCCATTGTAGTTGCAACTCACCTTGTTCTTCATTGATGAACAGATAGCTGCTGCTGGGGCTATGGGCGGCTACTGAAAAAGGCACGATCAATAGGGCAACAAAACCTAGGAATAGACGGAGCATTACGCACTCCCTTTTTGTTGGTCTTGTTTATATAAGCCAAGCAGATTTTCCAGCCGTACATCTTGTAGCTTGGTTTGACTCAGCCAATCACGAATTGTCTGTATGCCTGAATCAGATTGATTAGCTAACGAGGCACGTAACAAAATAAGCGCATCATCTGGTTCTCGTTGTATCTCCCAATTTGCTAAAGCTAATTTCAGTGCTCTTTTCTCATCTCCACCAAACTCTAACAAATACAAAGCTTCATCACGTTCATGTAGCTTGCTGCCTCGTAAACTTGCAGCTTTGTAACAGGATTCGAGTAATCGTTTGTACTTTTCCATTAGCCGACTCTCAGATGCGTACTTTGCAGCTATGGCTAACCGAAGCAATAAAGCATCATCCTTAGTTTCATCTTTTAAAAGTTTAAGTACTTCCTGAGACCTTCCTTCAGCAATAAGATAATCACTGTAGTTTCGTAATAGATAAGCATCACGAAGAGGCAGAGCTAGCGCTTGTTTAAAGTATTTCTCAGCCTGCTCAGCATTGCCTAATCGAGACGCTGTTTCGGCGCTTAGTCCTAACACCCACTGGCGTAATTCATGTTGATTTGAATTCACTTGCAACGCTAAAACTTGTTGCAGTTTATGAGCACGTTCAGCTGACCCTGTCAGGCTCAGTATCTGGCTATGACAGAGGCTGGATAACCAGACGGATGCGGTTGAGCTTGTTCTGGCTAATGCAGAACAGCTTGCCCGAGCTGCGGGGTATTCGCCCTGCAACTGTTGAATAATAGATAGCGTTAACCAAGCTTGAGTATGCCGTGGCTGTTGCTTTAATAATTGCTTCAGGTCACTAGTTGCCTGTGTATATTTATGTTGATGCTGTTGTAGAGTGGCCCTTAGAAAAAGTACTTCTTGCGGAGGGCGTTGCTTCTCCCACCAAGGTTTTAATACGGCTTTGGCATAGCCATAATAACGGCTATCAGAGTTAACTCGTGCTGTTTGGATATAAGCTGTTGCTAGTTGGCTCGCTAAGGAAATATAAGTGGGATGAAGTTTAAGCTGTTTCCTTAACTCTTTTAATTGAGCTGATTCATTGTTAACTGAGAAAGGCAGGGTTTCTAAAACCTCCTCACCATCAACAGGAGTACGTGGCGAAGCTTGGGCTGTATTGACAACACTTGTAACCGCCCCGTATAGGATAAAAAACAGGGTGAAGCCGCAACTAGTGCAACTCCATCCTGATCTCCCTCTAACAATGCCATCTGTATAAGTGTAGAGGTTATGGAACATATTAAGAGCCACTTGCTCTACTAATCACATCCTGAAGGCTATCTCCCTCATTCACTTCTATTGGATCGGTATCAGCACCATTGAATAATGCATTAATATCATTTTTCAATGTCGTTGCATCACCTAGAGCACTGGGTTCATTATCAGCCGCTTGCGAGGCAAGAGCTTTTAATTGCGCCCCCGGATCACTACCGCCATTGTTATTACTGGAATGACAACCTGCCAGACTGATAATAGATAGACTTATTGCTATAAAAGTTTTCATGACAAGCCTCCTAAATATCGCTAATTGAACCCGAAACAGGGGTCGTTAAATAAGGGAAGACTTCATCAAACTGAGCTGCATTCTGAATAGCCCCATCAGTGTAAAGAAGCGTACCACTGGTTGCATCTGCTGGTGTACACAGCTCTAAACCCTCAATGTGACATAAAACACCCATAACCACTCGCAAAGACACATCTACTACATCATCCCCTGGACGACGACCATTAGGAAAACCGGCGCTATCGCCAGCGGCAACACCTAGGTTTTTCTGGTCTGCTTTTGCGGTGGGTTCAGTGCCGGTATTCAAGCGTTGCATTTCAGCAGTTGAACCATTTTTATTAACACCACTAAGACCAGTTAAGAAGGTCGCCACCAAATCAGGGCGGTTTTCAACAGTCGGTGCATCGACTCCAAACAAGACATTTAGAATGTGTGGCAAGGTTGGATTCGTAACATAAGGCGCAAACTGCCCATCATCTTTAGGCTCACTCGCATTAAACAGATTCTTATCTGGCAAACCAATAACTACTTCGTTGACTAACGGCATACCGAGACGTGAAACTTGTGTCCATGCGCCGCCACTGACTGAAGGTTGTTTAAAAGTAGGAGTAGGATCAAGAACACGTACTTGAGGTAGGCTAGCAGTAGTCCAGCCACCGATAATGCCATTTTCATTGCCGCCCGTTAAACAGGCAATGGGAACTTCAAGGGCAAAGGTGGTTATGTTTTTATCATCAAGGATATTAGCTTCACCGTCCACAGCCCCCAGAGGATTCGTGTTGACCAAATCAAAAATCTCACCCAGATTTACCGCGAATGATTCTTTTCGCTGACCGACAAAGACGCGACCATCTTGTGCTCCTGAGGGGCAAGCCGACAAAGTAACATTATGAGTAAAAGCATCAGCGTATTGTGAATAAGGCTGTGTGCTAAAAGTCTTGTCTCCTACGTTATCGAAAGGCTTTGCAAAAAAGGTACTGCCATCAGCAGAATTACTTACTGTAGACTTGATACCTGTACGACGATCACCATCCACCATCGTTAAAGTGTATGACTCTTTGAAATTTAAACCCGGGCTATCCGATGTGCTGATGGTACTAATTGTTTTTAGTGGGACTGCAATATCGTTGATAGCAATACCTGCACCCCCATTACCTAACTCTTTAGTAAACTGGAACTGGAAGCTAATATCTTCAATACCATCACCTGAATTGTCGACATGTATCTCATACAGAGCATCAGATGCCATGCTGAAATAATTTGGCCCGCCATACGCATCCTGTAATGGATTATAATTGGCAATTAACGTGACATAGCCTTCTCGACTCGTTTCATAACTACGAAACATGTAGAAGTCAGTACCGTCTACTTTGGGGTTCTCGGTGATAAAGGGAGCTTCGCGGTGACTGGATGCTATAGCAGTATTAGAGACTGTAGAAAAGGTCGCGGTGCATGAGGTGGCAATGAGTGTCGCCAAGAGTGTTTTATTTGATATGAATCGCATGATTCCTCCTATCTGTGATTAATGTGTGATTGGTTTCAGGTAGGACTACGCGACTTAGGAAAAAACTGGATTCATTTTATTTTTTAATGGGGTAATAGGGCTTCTTTTGGATTAGGTTGGTGGAGAGGGATAGTGAATTTACTTATATAAGAATAACAAAAGCACTCTTCACTCTGATTAAACTCAAGCAACATCGTCATACCCGCGAAGGCGGGTATCCAAAGGTAAGCACAGTACCATTTGTTGAAATAGATTCCCGCCTTCGCGAGAATGACGGGGCTTGATCAGATATTCTCTCGAAAGGGCTGTAAAAGATGGTGCGTTTAGTTCCCTCCCTTTAAGCAAGGGGAGGTTAGGATCACCTACAAGGAGTAGGTGGTAAGGTAACACTGAAGCAGTTACCGAGGATATAAATTTGAATGTTATACGGTTTAAATATTTTCACCCCCTCCCCTTGCAAGGTGGAGGGAGCTAAAAAATTCAATTTCACACTGGCAAAGCACCACGAAGAAACGCCAGACAGCCACTTTTACTACTAACATGACCATGGGAGACTCCGGCTGAGGCATAATGAAAGTCGCCTTTCTTCAAGGTGATATCACCAAGAGTAAGGTCACCTTCAAGCATTAAACATTCTTCATCAAAAGGATGTCCATGACCTTGCATTTCAAAACCGGGTTCAAGTCTAATTAGATAACTCAGTAGACCATCTAAACCCTTTCCATCATCATGTAACACTTTAAATTCAGCACCGGGCATAGCTTCAATCCATTCGCCATCAGTTGACCGCAGGGTAGAAAACCCTTCTTGCTGACTAGCTTTCTCCTGACTAATATTTCGCATCAAATTCTCGCGCATACGAGCTGCAAGTTCAACTGAAATGGGAGTAAGCTCTTGGGCTTCTGCCAGCATTTCGATAATATCGTCATCCAGTGCAGATTCATTCTCATCTCTTTGAGTGGCTTTGTGATTAGCTGTTTGATTATGCTTCTCCATATAGCCCTCCCGTTGTACCTTCTTTCATCCCCGTTGTACTGAGATCAGTTTTATCTAATACGTTTCTCAAGATATCTTGCGCTCTGCGAATATTTGATTTAATCGTACCTAATGGTTGTCCAGTATAAGTAGAAATTTGTTGGTGGCTCATGCCGCGATAAAATGCGAGTGCTAAAGTTTGCCGTTGGGCTTTGTTGAGTACTTGTAACGCGGTTGAAACTTGTTCTGATACTTCGGCATTCATCATTTCGTCCAAGGGCGCTGTGATATTTTCATCTTTAAAATCACGCTGTTCGTTTTCTTGATACTGATTCATCGTTGCCGACTTTTCTCGTCGTAACTTATCCAGTGCTCGACTTCGACACATCATCAATAACCAGCCAATAGGTGATGCTCGGTCTGGATTAAAGCTCTTGGCTTTTCGCCAGACTTGTAAATAAACATCACCCACTACTTCTTCGGCTAGCTCGGGTCGCAGGACTACTTTCATTGCCATGCCATAGATACGGTTAACCGTAGCATCATAAAGAGTTGCCATAGCTGCTTCATCACCTGTACTGATTTTTACAATGAGTGTGCTCAAATCATCCTGACTGTTGGTCGTCATCAGGTCTTCCCTCCGCGGTCTATGCAATGGTAAGGAGTATAGTACACCCCAGCCTTGATCCACGGGTAAGCGCTCATCCTCCAGCATAAAAAACATGTGTTGATACCTAATTACTTATTTTAAAGTTGTAAATAGGCTACGCAACGTTGTTATGAACTAGATTCTTTTATTAT
>JAZGES010000238.1:0-14476 GCA_036478935.1 Thiotrichaceae bacterium | reverse complement strand
ATGATACCGTTCTGACCTGCGTAAACCGTACCGATTTTATCAGGGTGTTTACGAGCCGTTTCGATAACACCACAAGCTGAAGCGTTGATCACAGCGGTAACACCACCTGATTGTGCATAAAAAGCATTTTTTACTGACATATTGTTCTCCTATGAAATAATATATTTACTGTATTTCTTACTAATTTAAACTTTTGTAGATAGAGTTGCATGTGCCTATTATGAAGTTAAAAAACCCTAGCAGTGGGTAACTGCGAGGGTTTTTAGTTGCAATACTCAACCCACTAAACAGGTTAGCAGCTACGTAATTATAGACTTTGGTAATACTCAATCAAAATCTTAGCAACTTCAGGGCGTGAGAATTCTTTAGGTGGCGCTTCGCCATTACCTAACATTTCACGAACTTTAGTGCCTGATAGAAGCACAAAATCATCTTTTTCATGATCATCTACTTCACGCAACATCACAACTTTGTTTAACTTCTTAGACCAAGCGGTGTGGTCTGCCATGAACATTTCGATTTCCATTGCGCCTTCTGGCACTTCATCATCAAAAATAGTTTGAGCATCAAAGTCGCCGTAATAATCACCTACTCCAGCATGGTCACGACCAATAATGAAGTGAGTAGCACCCATATTTTGACGGAAGTAAGCATGAAGAACTGCTTCACGTGGCCCAGCATAAAGCATGTCGTAACCATAACCTGTCACCATCGCGCTGTTTTCAGGGAAGTAAACTTCAACCATTTTACGAATAGATGCATCACGAACGGGAGCAGGAATATCGCCGTCTTTCAGCTTACCTAGCAACATGTGAATAACCAGACCATCACAGCCCAAGCGATCCATTGCCATATGACAAAGCTCTTCATGTGCTAAATGCATAGGGTTACGTGTCTGGAAAGCAACAACCTTGTTCCAGCCCTGCTTAGCAATTGCTTCACGAATTTCAACTGCAGTACGGAATGTGTCAGGGAATTCAGTCTGGAAGTAGCTGAAGTTCAATACTTGGATTGGACCAGAAATAGCTGTTTGTCCCTGACTATTGAAAGCCGAAACACCTGGGTGTTCCATATCATCAGTACGATAGACTTTATCTGTCATCGTTTTCATCTGAGCATCAGTTACTTCTTCAGTCGCTTCCACATCCATAACGGCAATAACGGGGTTGCCGTCTACATTTGGATCACGTAATGCGATACGTTTTGCATCACCAATTGCGTCTGTACTTTCAAGTAAGCAGAGAACAGGAACAGGAAAGAACGAACCATCTGTTAAGGTCATTTTTTCCGCTGCACCCATCGCATCAGCTACATTCATGTAACCTTTCAACGGATTAAAATAACCACCGCCCATCATGACTGCATTAGCAGCCGCTTGTGAACTGATAACTACTGAAGGTAGAGATTCAGCTTCTTTGCTGAGCTTTTCATGTTCAGCGGCGTCATAGACGAAGCGTGGTTGTAGTTCATCAGAACCAATTGGTTTAATCATTCCTTATTTCCTCGTATCTACGACCCAAAAGGGAGTAGTGATAGTGTTAAAATTGCTGCTAAATAATAATGAGCACAATACAAATATTATTTGGGGCTAAAAATAGGGTAATTTTATGAGGTATAAACTGAGGTGTATTCCTCCATTTATAGCGCTTTATAAAATAGTTAATGGCAGGTGTTTTCGTTCATTTAGGCTGTTACGCCAAGCGAGCCTGCTTAACAAACTGGCAAAGGTTACTACCATTACCCTCTCAAGTACAGGGTAGAAAACTTCTTTCTCTATAAGTAATTCTTATATGCAGATATAAACAATCTCCTGACCTTATAATACCTGTGCTATTTTTATTTATACCAACTAAATATAATCAGTAAGCGCCTAGCTTGATTGTTTCGGCTTTATGCTTGTGTTCATTGCTTTTTTAGCGGCTCAATCAGATACTCAAGTCCATTGAGTTTTATCTCGATAGCTAGCTTCATCAACATGCCTAGCTGACCTGATGGTAGTCCTTTACCTTCAAACCAGAGTAGATAGGCTTCGGGAAGGTCAATTAGCAAGCGCCCTCCGTATTTACCAAAAGGCATTTCCCAAGTAGCTAGTTTTTTTAGGTCTTCTGGCTCAAACATAATGAAGACTAGCCAAATTTAAGCCCGGCTGCAAAACCTGCAACTGCGCTTAGGCCTCGGCTGGTGATATGGCTAAGTCGGTCTGTTAGAAAGCCCACAAAGCTTTGCATGCTGCTGATGACGGCTGTTGTTGTGCTTTTTAAGCCTTCATCAGTGATTGTAGTAAAACCGTAATATTCACTAGCAAACATAACGACTATTGCCAACCCACCCATAAATAGAGCGATTTTCATAGCTTTCTTGGCGAAATAACCTACTGCCAGACCGATAATGAAAGGTGCTCCCACATTTCCCAGCAAAAAGCCTTGTAAATTTTCGTTATCCATACTAGTACTCCAACAAGTTATCCTTCTTCACTAAAACGGTATTCTTTGACTTCCCACTCGGGTTCACTGCACGTTAGTACTAGGCAGGATGGTCCACCCCGTGTTCGTGTTCTTCCCGCTGCACCGGGGTTAATGATCCACGGTAGTTCATCCTTGTCTTGTAACATTTTATGGGTATGCCCGTAGACGATGACTTTTGCATCAGGGTAGGATTTTCTGAGAGAGTCATGACTGGGCTGATGCATGCCGTGTTCGTGCCCATGCTCTATGGCTACTTTACCCCCAGGTAGGTCTATTTCCAGGCTATTAGGAATATTCCCCGCGTTTAAATGCATATCATTGTTACCGGCAACAGCATAAATCTTACCTGTTTTAGGTTGCATGGCTGTCAAAATTTCTTCACTACAAATATCTCCAGCATGAATAGCATAGTCACATTCGGTAATGAGGGTTGCGATGCGCTCATCTAAATATGCATGTGTATCGGAGATGATGGCTACTGATATGGTCATAGGTTCTGGGTCTTAAAGTTATTCAGATGTTACGTTTTATACGCGATTCATAAAAGAAAGGGAGTGTACAGATAAAAACATAGGTGGGCAAAGGGTGGGTATAGGTGGGCAAATAGTTGGGCTACAAAAGTGTGATGGTTAATTGTTGACTAAAAGGGGCCTCTATTAATTCATGGTTTGCTTTCCTGAGGCTAGAATCTAGCCAGAATGACGACATTAGATGGCATTATGTAAGCCTTTTGACATCTGCTTTATTTGATGCTGTAGTCGTGCTGATATGTCTATTAAACAACTTCCCTCACACCTTATCAACCAAATCGCTGCCGGCGAAGTGGTCGAGCGCCCATCATCTGTACTCAAAGAACTGGCAGAGAATGCCCTTGATGCTGAAGCCACACTGATTGTCATTGATATCGAACAAGGTGGATTAAAACGTATTCGCATTCGCGACAATGGAGTAGGCATTCCTAAAGATGAACTCAAATTAGCACTTAGTCGTCACGCAACCAGTAAAATAGCAAGTTTGGATGACCTTGAACATGTACGAAGTCTCGGCTTTCGAGGTGAGGCACTCCCTAGCATTGCATCAGTTTCACGGCTGACTTTGACATCTCGTAGTCAAGCTGCCGAACAAGCTTGGGCGTTCACAGAAACAATAGATGTTGAAGACATAGAACCTGAGCCTTGTTCTCATCCGGTGGGAACAACGGTTGAAGTCAGGGATCTATTTTACAACACGCCCGCTCGACGCAAATTCCTGAAAACCGAACGTACTGAATATAAGCATTTAGAAGATGTAGTTAAAAAGATTGCACTAAGCCGTTTTGATACCGCTATAGAATTGCGCCACAATCAAAAGACCACGCTCATGCTGCGCCCAGCGAGCACCCAAGATGAAGCTGACAAACGTGTCGCGCTCATCACAGGGAGTGCTTTTATGGAGCAATCGCTATATTTCGACTTTGAAGCCGCAGGAATGCGTTTATGGGGATGGGTTGGGCTACCCACTTTTTCTCGCTCACAAGCGGATTTACAATATTTCTATGTCAACAACCGTATTATCAAAGACCGAGTCGTCACTCACGCTATTCGTCAATCCTATCGTGATGTGCTTTATCACGGCCGTCACCCTGCCTATGTCCTTTTTATGGAGCTTGATCCAGAAAAAGTAGATGTTAATGCGCACCCAACTAAGAATGAGGTACGCTTTCGCGAAGCTCGATCTGTTCACGACTTCTTATATAGAACTATCCATCAGGCGCTAGCCGATGTACGCCCAGACACTGATTCCACCATGCAGCCAACTGAGCGTCCAGAGCTACCTAACCAAAGTCAACACTCAAGCTACCAGCCACAGCAAGGTCGTTTAGGCATGCCTGTTAATGAACAGCTGGCAACCTATCGACAACTTGGGCAGACCACCTCCCCAAACCTTACACACTCTATACCTGCACCACTAGGCTCACCTCAGTCAGCTACAAATACATCACTACCAGTGCAAACTGAAGATGATTCTGACGTACCACCACTAGGCTATGCTCTAGCTCAACTCCACGGCATTTATATCCTCGCTGAAAATGCAAATGGTCTAGTTTTAGTGGACATGCACGCAGCCCACGAACGCATTACCTATGAGTCTTTAAAAAATAGCCATACTGAAGACGCCATTCGAGCACAACCTCTCTTGGTGCCGCTCGTAATTAGCGTAAGTACAAAAGAAGCAGGTTTTGCAGAAGAGCGGGAGGAAACATTTACACAGCTGGGGTTTACTATTAACCGGCTGGAAGCTGAAAAGATCGTCATTCGTGCCACTCCCACCTTATTAAGAGGTGCCGATATTGAGACTTTAACGCGTGATGTACTATCTGACTTAATAACTCATGGCAGTAGTGACCGCGTAAATATTCAAATCAATGAAATCCTATCCACCATGGCATGTCATGGTTCTGTAAGAGCCAATCATAAATTATCCCTTCCAGAAATGAATACCTTATTAAGAGACATGGAACGCACAGAGCGTAGTGGTCAATGTAACCACGGTCGTCCTACTTGGACTCAAATGAGTATTGACCAACTTGATAAGCTCTTTATGCGAGGCCAGTAACGCGTGACTGCTGCCCTAAGAAATCCAGAAAAGAGAGTCTTGCCTTCTTGCATCTGCATTATGGGAGCAACAGGTACCGGAAAAACAGAACTCGCTATTGAAATGCGCAAACACTTTCCAGTAGAGATTATTAACGTAGATTCTGCCCAGATTTATACGCAAATGGATATCGGCACAGCCAAGCCAAATAAAGAAACACTCAAACAGGCACCACACCGACTACTTGATTTTATTGATCCATCAAAAAGCTACTCAGCCGCAGACTTTCGTATAGATGCACTTCGTGAAATGCAGGAAATAATAGATGCTGGCAATATACCTTTGCTTGCTGGCGGCACTATGCTTTATTACAGAGCGCTCCTTGAAGGCATTTCACCCTTGCCCTCTGCAGATCCAGAGATTCGCGCTAAGCTCAGTGCTGAAGCAGAAGAAAAAGGCTGGACTTTCTTGCATGAGCGACTCAAGGAAATCGACCCAGAAGCTGCGGCACGCATCCACCCTAATGATCCACAACGCATTCAACGTGCCCTTGAAGTTTATGAAATAACAGGCACGCCGCTAACCACATTACATAAAGAAGCTAAACCAGAGCCTTTACCTTGGCGAGTAATAAAGTTTGCTTTAATACCCCGAGACAGAGAGGCGCTTAGAGAACGGTTAGCCCAACGATTTGAAAATATGTTAAAGCAAGGTTTGCTAGAAGAGGTACAAAAACTACATAGTAGAGAAGATTTGAATATCGACCTTCCTTCTATGCGTTGCGTTGGTTATCGACAAATATGGGAATATTTGAGCGGAGAAAATGACTACAACACGATGAAAGAACGTGCTATTGTCTCAACCCGACAACTAGCGAAAAGACAATTAACATGGTTGCGCTCGGAGAAAGATATAATTCAGCTGTTCATGGAAGATAATAATGTTTCAGTGGTTAAAAGCAAAATAAGGGAGTTTTTAATCAACTAGAACCTACCATTAAGCACTTAAAACTTCACTATTTTACCAGTGGATTATACTATTCCTCTCGCTCGACAATAAATAAGCATCATTAAATTAATTTATTCTGCTTGTAGCTATGCAGAACTAAAGCTAATTTAATGAATGTATATAAATAAATAACCACAACCCCCAAAATAAAGTCAGGAGTTAACATGATGTCTAAAGGGCACACTTTACAAGAACCCTTCCTCAACGCACTACGCAAGGAAAGAATCCCCGTTTCTATATACCTAGTCAACGGAATCAAGTTGCAAGGTCACGTTGAATCATTTGATCAATTCGTTATTTTGCTTGGCAACGCTGTAAACCAGCTTGTATACAAACATGCAATCTCAACTATCGTTCCAGCTCGCCCCATTAAATTGAGCCTAACGGACGAAGACGAATAATCTAACCGTTTATTTCGTTTAGAAAACAATTAGATTAAGCTGAGCAACTACTACACTTATTATTAGCAATATAAATAACACTTTGTAGTGGTTGCAAGCTACTAACCCTCTCAAACCTAGACCTATCTAAAAAACAATCACTTGGAATTATTTGAACGCCCCAAACACGGCGAAACTGCAATACTGGTACAAATCGGCTTAAACGCTACGCTTGATAAGTACGACCGTCATGAATTCCAAGAATTAGTACGCTCGGCAGGTGCCGATGACGTTGCTTTTATTACCGGCTCTCGCCACTCCCCAGACCCCAAATATTTTATAGGTACAGGCAAAGCAGATGAAGTTCTTCAATCTGTTAACGTTAATGATGCCGATGTAGTGATATTCGATCACTCACTCACCCCTGCCCAAGAGCGTAATTTAGAAAAGTTATTTGAATGCCGAGTAATGGATCGTACCGGTCTTATTCTGGATATTTTTGCGCAACGTGCTCAATCGCATGACGGAAAACTGCAAGTTGAGTTAGCCCAGTTAAAGCATATGTCCACGCGCCTTATTCGTGGCTGGACTCACCTTGAGCGCCAGAAAGGCGGCATAGGTATGCGCGGACCGGGTGAAACACAGTTAGAAACAGATCGACGCTTGTTGAATGTCCGTATCAAACAAATCAATAAGCGATTGCAAAAAGTTCGTAACCAACGCGATCAAGGTCGTCAGCTGCGGCAAAAAGTGGAAACTCCCACTGTCTCTTTGGTTGGCTATACCAATGCAGGTAAGTCTACCCTCTTTAATAAGCTCACTAACGCTGAAGTATATGTCGCCGACCAGTTGTTTGCGACTCTAGACCCTACCTTACGAAGATTAGATTTACCTAACCAGCAAAGCATAGTTCTTGCAGATACAGTTGGTTTCATTAAAAACCTACCACATGATTTAGTTGCCGCATTTCGCTCTACGTTGCAAGAAACGATTGAAGCCGATATTTTGCTGCATGTGATTGATAGTCAAGATGATCAGCGTGATATGTTTCGTGCAGAAGTGAATGATGTCATTGAGCAAATTGGTGCTGATAAAATCACTCAAATTGAGATCATGAATAAAATAGATCTTGGTGATGACCCACAACCCCGTATTGAACCCGCACATGACGGCTTCCCTGCTCGTATTTGGCTATCAGCCCAGTCTGGTGAAGGACTGGATTTACTTAAAGAACATCTTAGTGAAATCTTTGCCGAGCAACTTTTCGAAGGAACTCTAACACTTCCCCCTCAATATGCACGCCTCCGTGCCCAGTTTTATGAACTAGATGCTGTTATCAATGAAAACATCACTGACAACGGATCCTATAAGCTTGATATTGTTATTCAAAAACGTTTACTTGAACCGATGTTACTAGAAGAAAACTTGTCGATAGAAGAGCTGCAACAGTAATAAATATCACCTTGTAGCCTTCAGACTCATAGCGTGATGCAATGCAAGAGCATTCAAATTTCATAGTGACTCCTTTGTAATTAGTAGATGAATGCCAATTTCTCTAACTTATCTGTGTACAAAGACATAGCCACTTGTAGCATGCATTCGAAGTAAATAGGTTACATAAAGGCTGGTATTATTTTATGATGCGTATCGTCTTCTTTCTTTAAAAGATCTTTTGCGTAAAGACAAAGAACGTTGTTTTAATCCATCATCTATTTATAACAACAATCAAGTGCTATGCAATTTTGATACGCATCAGTAATAGTATTAAGGTAGAAAAATGAGTGTTAAAAAAAGCATAACGAGCCAACTTCTACATAGTGACCTGCAAAATACTATTGAGCACGGCTCACTGCATAAACCCATTCATACCTCAGTCGCCTATAGTTACAAAGAGTCACGAGATATCGCCACGGTATTTCAAGGTAAGGCAAAAGGCTTCTCTTACGGCAGAGCCAACAACCCGACAGTTGCCGCACTTGAAGATAAAATAAGCCTACTAGAACAAGGATTGGCCACCTGTTGCTTTGCTACGGGGATGGCGGCTATAAGCGCCACTATGCTGACATTGTTAAGAGCAGGAGATCACCTCATATCCAGCTCTTTCCTGTTTGGTAATACCAATAGCTTTTTCAATACACTCACCACTTTTGGCATTGAGGTTAGCTTTGTTGATTCTACTAACGTACAAAACATCATTGATGCTACGCAGGACAACACAAAAGCAGTCTTTGTAGAAACTATCGCCAATCCTAGAACTCAAGTGACTGACCTTGCTAATATAGGTGACTATTGTGCGGCGCAAGAACTACTTTATATTGTTGATAACACACTAACCACCCCCTACCTTTTCCAACCCAAAAGCGTCAAAGCCGGCCTCGTTATTAACTCACTCACCAAATATATAGGTGGGCACGGCAACGCACTAGGCGGTGCTGTAACAGAAATGGGTCAATTCGACTGGTCTACATACCACAATATTTACGATACCTATAAAAAAGGCGAAAGCCACCTTTGGGGTATTACTCAAATCAAGAAGAAAGGGCTACGCGACATGGGTGGAACGCTCAGTGCAGAAGCCGCTCATCACCTAGCAATAGGCTCTGAAACACTCGCACTGCGCATACAAAAGTCATCCAGCAATGCACTTACACTTGCGGAATTTTTCAAACAACATCCGTCGATTAACCAAGTCTTTTATCCGGGCTTGAAAGAGCATAGCGAATATCAGCTTGCATCACAGTTATTTGAATCCTACGGATCTTTAATGAGCATTGAGCTTAATGAAAGCATTGATTGCTTTGACTTTCTTAATAGACTAGAACTTGCCATCACTGCCAGTAATTTAGGTGACAATCGGACACTTGCCATACCGGTTGCACATACTATCTATTACGAAATGGGTGCCGAAAGAAGGGCATCAATGGGAATAGCTGACGGTTTAATCAGGTTATCTATTGGTATTGAGGATATTGATGATTTAATCAATGACTTCTCTCTCGCATTATCCCAAACTTAACTATTTGGCACCTCTATAATTGCACCCAAAATGCTATTTGTTGAAAGGGATTCTCGCCTTCTAGAAACTGACGGAGACCTAATCAAATCCCTTAATACTCTCTACTTATTTACTTTCAGCTCAAGCTCTATTGGATCCTGTAAAGCGCCAAACCCCTGATACATAGATTTATTTCAGACAGATGGCATTGTTTAAAAAAATATAAAGTGGCATAATTATAAGCATTATAAATATAATCAATAAACTATTCTCATAATAATAACAATAAGATAGAAATGAACATAAGAGATCACAATAACCTATTCACTAAAGTCAGGTCAGGCTTTACTCTTATCGAACTACTGATTGTTATTGTTATTTCGGCCACTCTGATCGGTTTAGCAGTGCCCAGCTTTCAATCTTTTATAAAAAGAAACAGCCTAGCAACCGCCAGTGATGAAATTTTTACGGCAATAACCTATACCCGAATTGAAGCCATAAAGCGGCGTACTAATGTTACTTTTTGCGCAAAAAATTCAGATGCTTCAAATACCTGTGAACCTTTAGCGGCTGACGCAGATTATGCCAATGGCTGGCTAGTTTTTTTAGATTGTAATAACGACGGTGTTTTTAATACTTGTGATGCAGATGGCGATTCATCAACTCCCAATACCACGGAACAGCTCCTAAAAACAACCGAGGCTTATCAAGGGAATATATCTATTACCAATAACGATAACACTATAAAGAGCATTAAATTTGGAATATCAGGAAGGGTAAGTGTGGGTTCAGGAACAATCACTATAAGCTCTGATGCTACTCCGTTTAGAACCTTGGGTATTTCACGAAGTGGCAGTGCTTTTTTTAATTAGCATTTCACCTTGAATCAATAGAAAAATAATAATGAAAATAAAATATCAACAATCAGGGTTTTCGCTAATAGAAGTATTAATAACTGTAGTCATTCTAGCTACTGGGCTTCTTAGTATCACCGGCTTACAACTTAATAGTGTAAAGGCTTCCCACAATGCATTGATGAAAACACAAGCTCGCTATATCGCAACTACTTTACTAGATAAGATTAGAGCAAACCCACAAGCTTTAAGCGACTATCTTGTCGATGGAGCTACCTTCACATGCCCGGTTTCAGCACCCACACCTACTTGTGTGTCTGTAGCTACCAGCACCACGGCTTGCACTGCAACACAGCTAGCAACCAGTGAAAAACACCTAGCCATTTGTGGACATACCGTCAGTGGGGTCGTGAATGGAGGAGTTAAAAATGAGCTACCTAGCGCTTCGATGACCATACAGTGCATAAAAACAGATGGTACATTTAGCAGTACTGCTACTGATTGCGCTACCCGTAATGTGGGTATAAGTATTTCTTGGGGTGAAAGAAACTTGAACAGTGGCGCTATCACCTCAAACAGTTTACGAATAACAGGATCCATCTAGTACTAGTTAATAGAAAAATAATAACAACAGTAGCAACCAGATAAAAATGAATAATAATAAAGGTAAAGGCTTTAGCCTTATTGAACTGATGATAGCCATGTTAATAGGGCTATTTTTGGTGGGCTCTACCATGACACTATATCTGGGAAGTAAGAAGAGCTACCAAGAACAGCAGCAATTCATCATGCTAGAAGATGCTGGCAGAAATGCACTGTATGAGCTGACAGATATTATTCAGCATACCGGTTATCGCACTGCCGACTTATTCCCCATCACCAACTATTTTATTACGGGAGCTGTTACCGCTTCATCTTGCAATGCAGCTGGCGTCAATGCTACCAACACTAATATTGCAGATACCAGTATCATTAATACCGTCGCCGACGCAGCATCCGACTCAGTCGGTGTGGTTTATTTTGGTGATAACACTCTCAACCATGATTGTAGTGGAGCGACTCTACCCGCAGATTGCCTGCTTAGAACTGCAACAGATCCAATGGCTGCAAAAATTTATAATTCATTCAGCATTGTCACCGTAGCGGGTGTGCCTGAACTTCAATGCACTGGATCATTATCGCCTACTGCAACTACCCTAGTGAAAGGTGTGGAAAATATTCAACTCAACTATGGCATTGATCAAGATATGGATGGGCGTGTTGACAACTATATGAATGCCGCAATGGTCACCAGCGAAACGGCATGGAATCAGGTGATTAATGTACAAGTTGCGGTTCTGATAAGAACGATTAAAAAAGTAAAAGAAACGGCTGTTGCTCAAAGCTATGCCTTGCTAGATAAAAAAGTAGATATTGCTGCCGACAGATACCATAGAGCTGTATTCACCACCCAAATCCGACTTCCCAATACTCAGCCCTAGGATCTTGTAATGTATAAGACTCATAAACAAAAACAACAAGGTGCGGCACTCATCTGGGCATTGGCTGCATTAATAGTGCTCACCACACTAGCTCTCAGCTCAAGCCGCACATCTATACTGAGAACCAGAATCGCCACCAATGATGTTCTGCTTGGCAAGGCATATCAAGGAGCCGAATCTGCATTAGCTAAAACCCTATTTGGTGGCAATAGTAGAAAGTTTCATTTGGTTGATACTGCAACTAACGGCACTGCCAATGCCGCAGGAAATAAAGAAAAGACATTTCCCGAAGTCATTACGGACTCTATTGCGACGCAAGCCACGGTTGAGCTAGTGCGCACCGGGGACTGTCCTGCGCTTGATGACATAGCGATGAGTACAGAAATGTCAGGGGAGTCCGGTGGATTACAATGCCAGCTGTTTAGCATTACGGGAAGATCTCGTGTGATAGGTAGCGATGGTGCAATTGATGCACATACCGCAGGTGTAATCCAATTTATACCAAATAGTTCTACAGTAGATGATTAAAGCTGGATAGCTAACTAATCAGTTGTCCTTCAAACAAGGATACCCTTCTACCAACGTTAAAATAAAAATAATAAACAAAGGTTATTACCATGTTTAATTCGACATTTAAAAAAATACTAGCGCCCTTAGTGCTTCTTATAACCATTCCAGTGTCCGCCGATGATACCGAAGCTCTCGCTAGAAACTCCCCTCCACCACCTCCGAATATTCTATTTTTGATGGATCTTTCCAATAGCATGAACACACCAGTATCTGGTGATTCTTTGTCTAGAAACCGCATTCAAGTATTACGAGATACCTTTAATGGTGCCGTGGATGTTATGGATTCAAGTATTAAAGTAGGAATAATGTCTTATGGAGGAGGCTCTTCATTTAGAGAGAACGGGGTTTCTTTTCCCGTTTCTCCGTTAACTAATAATGCAACTGACATATTAACTCAAAACCTATTGCACAATGATACCACCATCAGCCCCACTATTTCATTACTCAGTGCTAGCCACAAGGGAATGTTCAACCTTGATACAGATAATCTACCCAACCCATCTGCATCCGGAGTCACCGTGAAAGACTATTTAAAAGAGATAGTTAGTAGCTGGGTTCCATATGGTAATACGCCTATTCCGGGTGCTCTTTATGAGGCCGCTCGCTACTTTAAGGGTGATACCCCTGAATTCGGAGCTACCTATCCCGACAATAGTTGGGCAGCACATCCATCTACGTACACTGGTAGTATCTACGGATCAGATACCACAATCGTTAATACGGAAAGTTGTGCCACTGAAGTACAATGCACTAACAAAGACCTAAGTGACTCTTCAGCTTGCTCACTGATCATAGCTGAAAGACACACAAGCTTAGGTCAAACCAATGTAGAGAACTGTATTGCCGATGCAACCTGTAGCGCATATTGCTCCATAGTTCCTGCGGTTGCGGCGCCAGCATTTACATCTGTCTCAATAGATTGTACAAACAACGCGAACCCTAGTTGCGGAATCAACTGTGGAGCAAACAAAGGAACGTTATCGGAACCTTTATATCAATGTGAATCCACGCCACCCGCAGCCCCTACAGATACCTATACCTGTAGCCAGTATTATACCTGTAATAAGCCTATTTTAGATAGCCAGACAATAACTAAAAATGCAACCTACACCTCTCCTATTCAGGATAAGTGTGACTCCAATTTTCTTGTGCTTCTCTCTGATGGAGAGCCATTCGATTACTACAACTATATTACAAGCAGACAAAGCAATATCAAATCCTATTTATCACTGACTGATTGTGCCGCTCTTCCAGGAGAAGATGATGCCACCAACTCACTTTCATATGGGCGCTGTGCTCCTGAACTAGTAACCCATCTTGCTAACACTGACCTAAATACAACGATGGAAGGTGATCAATATGTCAACACCTATACCATTGGGTTCGGTGTCGGCAATCCTTCCCCAGCAAGGAGATATTTGAGAGTTCTAGCTCAAGCGGGAGGGGGGCGGTATTATTCTGCCGATAACGCCGCTGATTTGACTCAAGTATTTCAAGACCTCCTAACCAATATTAACGAACAAAGTGTTCTTTCCCTTGCTGGTTCAGGTATTAGTGTTGATGCCAGCACCCAGATTGCACATAACAATGATGTCTTTATACCCGTTATGAAAAAAGTAGATGGGCAACCTACTTGGTCAGGAAATTTAAAAAAGTTTACGCTATCCACTACTGGAATTGTTGATATAAATGACAACACAGCAGTAAATAATAACGGAACATTAAAAAATGAAGCGTTGGATCTCTGGTCAACAGGTGCCAATGTAGACCCTGTTTTATCAGGAGGTGCAGCTAACTTACTCAACCCCGTAAACCGTAAGCTCTATACTGATATTAGTGGAACTAATAACACAACTGGAGATAAAGGCACATGGGGAACACCACTCAATGAGCTAAAAACTAGTAATGCGGCTATTACCAAAGCTATGCTGAGTGTACCCACAGACCCTTACAGAAACGAAGTACTTGATTATATTCGAGGCTACGCCATTCCTGTATCTGGAGCTAAAGATTGTACCGACCCAAGTAATGCCACTGTCACAGATACCGGTAATTGCACCGCAAGATTACACATGGGAGATATTTTACACAGTAAACCCATTGTTGTGTCTTTTGACGATAGCGATGCGAGCAAGCGCTATGTTTTCTT
>JAZGES010000237.1:0-11115 GCA_036478935.1 Thiotrichaceae bacterium | reverse complement strand
ATGTTCGTTTATGGCGTAAACCATAACGAATATGATGGCGAAACAATTGTTTCAGCAGCATCTTGTACTACTAACTGTTTAGCGCCTATCGCTAAAGTTATCAATGATAACTGGGGCTTAAAGCGTGGCCTAATGACGACTGTTCACGCAGCAACGGCTACACAAAAGACGGTTGACGGTCCTTCAATGAAAGATTGGCGCGGTGGTCGTGCAGTATTTGAGAACATCATTCCTTCTTCAACAGGTGCTGCTAAAGCAGTTGGTGTTGTACTTCCAGAACTTAACGGCAAACTAACAGGAATGGCTTTCCGTATTCCTTCAGTTGACGTTTCTGTTGTTGATCTTACTTGTGAGCTTGATAAGCCAGCATCTTACGATGAAATTTGTGCAGCAATCAAAACCGCTTCTGAAGGCGAGATGAAAGGTACTCTACAGTACACAGATGAGATGGTTGTTTCATCTGACTTCCGTGGAATCAGCGCATCTTCAATCTTCGATGCAGGCGCAGGTATTGCACTAGATGATACATTCGTTAAAGTAGTATCTTGGTACGACAACGAGTATGGCTACACATGTAATATGCTAAGACTTGTTGAGCACGTTGCTTAATTAGTAGCGCTAAAGCTCCCTCTCCCTTTTAGGGGGAGGGTTGGGGGAGGGGGTAAGATCTGGACACAATGACCTAGTTTTACCTTCTTACCTCAACTTTCTTTCCCAGTACCAAAGATTTATTTAATAAAAGAATTGTTTGATGTTTATAGCCTCATTCAGTGCTTTTATTTAATCAATCTATATATTATTCAAGGAGTTCTCCATGTCTGTAATCAAGATGACTGATCTCGATCTCGCTGGTAAGCGTGTTCTTATTCGCCAAGACTTAAACGTACCTATTAAAGATGGCAAGGTAACTTCGGACAAGCGTATTCGTGCTTCTTTGCCATCACTTGAGTTGCTTATAAAAGCAGGCGCACAAGTTATGGTTATGTCCCATCTTGGTCGTCCTACAGAAGGTTCGCCAGAAGACCAGTTTTCACTAGCTCCTGTTGCTACTCATATGGCTGGCTTATTGGGTCAAGATGTTAATTTAGTAAAAGATTACCTAGACAACGCTCCTTCGTTGGAAAATGGGCAAGTTGTTCTACTTGAGAACGTTCGTTTTAACAAAGGCGAGAAAGCTAACGACGAAGCACTATCAAAGCAATACGCAACTCTATGTGACGTCTATGTAATGGATGCATTTGGTACAGCTCACCGTGCTCAAGCTTCAACACATGGAGCAGGTCAATTTGCACCAACAGCAGCGGCAGGTCCTTTGCTTGCTGGTGAACTTGAAGCGCTTGGTAAAGCACTTGATAACCCTGCGCGTCCAATGGTTGCACTAGTAGGTGGTGCGAAAGTATCTACCAAGCTTACGGTTCTTGATTCACTTTCAAAAGTAGTTGATCAGCTTATTGTTGGTGGTGGTATTGCGAACACATTTATCGCTGCTGCTGGGCACAATGTTGGTAAATCATTGTACGAAGAAGATCTAGTTGAAACAGCAAGAGAACTAAAAGCTGCCGCACAAGCAAATGGTGGTGATATTCCAGTACCGGTTGATGTTGTTTGTGGAAAAGAGTTTTCAGAGTCTACGCCAGCTGTTACAAAAGCCGCTTCAGAAGTTGAAGACGATGACATGATTTTTGATATTGGTCCTAAATCAGTTGCTGAGCTTTGTGAAGTGATCAAAAATGCTGGCACTATCGTTTGGAATGGTCCTGTTGGCGTATTTGAATTTGATCAGTTTGGTAACGGCACAAAAGAAATTTCAATGGCAATTGCAGAATCAAATGCTTTCTCTGTAGCAGGCGGTGGAGACACTCTAGCGGCAGTTGACAAGTATGACATTGCAGATAAAGTTTCATACATCTCAACAGGTGGTGGTTCATTCCTTGAATTCTTGGAAGGTAAAGAGTTACCAGTTGTTGCCATGCTAGAAGCACGCGCAAAAGGATAGTAGATCTAGTTCCCTCTCCCTTCGACTTGGCTCAGGACATCGCTTAGCAGGGGGAGGGTTAGAGAGGGGTAGGTGCTTGAAGCTTAATCTGTACTTCAAGCACTCTCTTCCAAAAGCCAAGTGGAATAATAGTGACAAGTTATTCCACTAGTTAAATACAAAGGTTGTATGAGAAGAACAAAAATAGTAGCAACTTTGGGTCCGTCCACAACGACTCCTGAATCAATTGAAGAATTGGTTATTGCAGGTGTTGATGTGGTTCGAATGAACTTTTCTCATGGTTCACCTGAAGAGCATAAGGATCGTGCCCGATTAGTTCGTAAATTTGCTAAAAAGCATAAACGAACAGTTGCCGTCTTGGGTGATTTGCAAGGTCCAAAAATTCGTATTGAGCGCTTCAAGGAAGGGAAGATATTCCTACAAATGGGCGACCCTTTTATTTTAGACATTAATCTAGGGCGAGATGAAGGTGATCAGCATCAAGTGGGTGTTGCCTATAAAAAGTTGGCAGAGGATGTCAACGAAGGTGATGAGCTTTGGTTGGATGATGGTCGTTTGGTTCTGACGGTTAATAAAGTTGAAAACGGTAAGGTTCATACCACTGTTATCAATAGTTGGGAGCTATCAGATAATAAAGGAATTAACCGTAGAGGCGGTGGATTATCTGCAGAAGCACTAACAGAAAAAGACAAAGAAGACATTAAATTAGCTGCAGAAATGCAAGTTGATTTCTTGGCAGTTTCTTTTCCAAGGAACGCTGAGGACCTAAATTACGCGCGTACGTTAATGAATAATGCTGGTGGTAGTGCTGCCATCGTCGCTAAAGTAGAGCGTGCGGAATCTGTTATTCAACCGGTGTTAGATGACTTAATCAGAGCTTCTGACGTTATCATGGTGGCACGTGGTGATTTGGGTGTTGAGATCGGTGATGCTAATTTGCCGAAAATGCAAAAAATGCTCATCAAACGCTCAAGAGAACTAGATAAAGCGGTTATCACGGCTACCCAAATGATGGAAAGCATGATTGATAACCCCATTCCTACTCGTGCTGAAGTATTCGATGTAGCCAATGCTGTTATGGATGGAACCGACGCAGTAATGTTGTCAGGTGAAACTGCCGCAGGACAGCATCCAGCAAAAGTCGTTAAGGCAATGGCTGAGATTTGTGTTGAAGCTGAATATAGCAAAGAGGCAAGGAAGTCGACACACCGTATTGGTGAAGAATTTCTACGTGAAGATGAAGGTATAGCAATGGGCGCGATGTACGTCGCTAACCACATGCGAGTCAAAGCTGTAGCTGCATTGACAGAATCAGGAGCAACTGCTCGATGGATGTCCAGAATTAGTTCAGGTATCCCTATATATGCTCTGACTACTCATCGTCGAACTTGTAGACGTGTTAGTATTTATCGCGGTGTATATCCAGTCAAAATCAAGAAAAAGTGGTTAACAGACTTAACCGAAGCAAACCGGATATGTGTAGAGCATATGGTTGAAGCAGGTATCGTGAAAAACCGTGACCTTGTTATTGTTACCAAAGGCGATATTGCAGGTGCGGGTGGCGGTACTAACATGATGAAAATCATTCGAGTAGGTGAGCACAACCTAGATTAACGTAGATGGATCACGTTAATACTTGAACTTTAATACTTGAACTACAGACACTTATTTTTAATTAATTCTATTTTTAATAGTTACTAAGGAGGACCACATGGCCCTAATTTCATTGAGACAGTTGCTAGATCACGCAGCAGAAAACAGCTACGGCTTACCTGCGTTTAACGTAAACAACATGGAGCAGGTTCACGCTATCATGCAAGCTGCTGATGCAGTTGATTCTCCTGTCATCATGCAGGGTTCTGCCGGTGCACGTGGTTATGCAGGCGAGCCTTTCCTACGTCATCTAATCATTGCTGCAACTGAAATGTACCCGCACATTCCTGTTGTAATGCATCAGGATCACGGTTCTGAGCCAGCAGTATGTTTGCGTTCAATCCAGTCTGGTTTCACATCAGTCATGATGGATGGCTCTTTAGAAGCAGATTGTAAAACTCCTGCATCTTTCGAATACAACACAGGCGTTACTGCTGAAGTTGTTAAGATGGCTCACGCTGGTGGTGTTTCTGTTGAAGGCGAGCTAGGTTGTCTTGGTTCACTTGAAACAGGTGAGATGGGCGAAGAAGACGGACATGGCGCTGAAGGCAAGTTAGACATGGATATGCTTCTTACTTCAGTTGAAGAAGCCGCTGACTTTGTTAAAGCAACAAACGTAGATGCATTAGCAATCGCTATTGGTACTTCACACGGTGCTTATAAATTCACGCAAGAGCCTACTGGTGAAATCTTACGTATTGACCGTATTGCAGAAATTCATGCACGTCTTCCTAATACTCACCTTGTTATGCACGGTTCATCTTCAGTGCCACAAGAATGGTTAAAAATCATCAACAGCTATGGTGGTGATATGGGTCAAACTTATGGCGTACCTGTGGAAGAGATCGTTGAAGGTCTGAAGAGCGGTGTTACTAAGGTTAATATCGATACGGATTTACGTATGGCATCTACGGGCTCTGTTCGTAAACACCTACAAGATAATCCTTCAAACTTTGACCCTCGTAAATTCCTTAAAGAAGCTACTGATGCAATGCAGGGAATTTGTCAGGCACGTTATGAGTCATTTAACTCAGCAGGCCAGGCAAGCAAGATTTCTAAGATTTATTCTCTTGATGAGATGTCTCAGCGTTACGCGTCTGGTGAGCTAGATCAGAAAATCTCTTAACAGTTAATTTTGTTGTAGAGTATTTTGTAGTAAAAGGGGTGCCATTGGCGCCCCTTTTTTATGGTGGAATCAAAGCCTATGATTAGTATTGATAAGATAAATAACTCAGAAGTCTGGGATGTATTTAGTCATTACTCTGAAGATATTCGTAAGAGGCTCATGTTTCTACGCCAGTTAATTATTGAAACGGCAGATGAACTTGTAGCAGATGGTGTGCTTGAAGAAAGCTTACAAGAAACCCTTAAATGGGGGAGACCCTTCCTATTTGGTGAAAGTGGGTAGCACGGTAAGAATAAGCGAAAAGAAACCAGATCAAGTTGCAATGTATTTTCATTGTAAGACAAAGCTAGTAGAGACATTTAAAGAATTATATGGAGGTGCTTTTAAGTTTGAAGGTAACCGAGCTATTGTCTTCGATGTGGAAGATACCATTCCTGTAGAAGCCTTAAAACACTGCATTCAACTATCGCTAACTTACAAGAAATTAAACATCTTCCGATGTTAGGAGCTTAATGCTGTGAACTAGTCGTTTCTTGTTAATAAACTAAGAACAAAAAAATGCCACCAAACAATTGCTTGTTGGTGGCGAAGAAAATGCTCAATCTGTTATTTTAGTTTTATGTAGCGCTCAGATTATCAAAAAATTAGCCCATATCTGATAATCTAATCCCCTTGTTTGAGTCATGCAGCTTTCGACATAAGTATAGGAACTAAGTTCAAAAATTAATCAATATTATTTATTAGTGTTTATTCGCATAGCTAATCAATGAGTTGTAAATGAGTAGTGTTCTTTTTTATAGTTTGGGGAGAAGAATGTAAGTAGATAACGTCATTCTCGTGTAGACGTTATCTATCTGTCAGAATGGCACTTTATCTGAACATGAATAGCTGCCTACGCAGGATGACGGAGAAGAAGAAATAACCAGCTTTTGTCTTTTCATGGATGTCTATATAACACAGTATACTGTACTGATATTTCTATCTCTCTCATCTAAAAAAATTACTCCGTAAGTTATCAAGTGGAGGGTTTAAGGATTTTTTATTGTCAAACTCATCTTCTAGACGTTTTCAAGGCGTAGCAAAAGTCTATGGAAATAAAGCCTATCAACATTTCACCCAAGCTCATGTCTGTGTCATTGGTTTAGGTGGAGTTGGGTCATGGGTGGTTGAGGCTTTGGCGCGTAGTGCTATTGGTGAGTTGACCTTAATCGATATGGATCATGTGGCTGAGTCTAATATAAACCGACAGTTACAAGCAACAGAGGAAACGTTAGGGCAAGCTAAAAGCCAAGCCTTGGCTGAGCGTGTTGCAACTATCAATCCTGCTTGTAAAGTGAATCAAGTAGATGACTTTATTGGTGCTGAAAATCAGGCTGATTTATTAGGCAGAGATTATGACTGGGTGATTGATTGCATCGACAGTTTTCGAACGAAGGCCTCGCTTATTCATTACTGCAAAAGAAATAAAATCAAACTGTTAACCATGGGTGGAGCAGGGGGAATGACAGATCCATCGAAGATTCGTATTACGGATTTATCCAAAACCAAACAAGATCCCTTGTTAGCTAAGGTGAGAAAATCGTTAAGACAGGATTATCAATTTCCTAGTAACCCCAGTCGACGTTTTGGTATTCCTTGTGTGTATTCTGAAGAGCATTTGCAATATCCTGATGCGGAGGGTGAAGTTTCTCCTGAAAAAACTAAAGGTAGTGCAACAACCGGTTTGAATTGCGCTAGTGGTTTTGGCTCGGCAGTGTGTGTAACCGCGCCTTTTGGGTTTTATGCAGCTGGGTATGTGCTACGAAAAATTAGTAATATCAGTAAATAATCGGTTAATTCTTATAAAAATAAAACCATCAATAATCAAACTAACAAAGGGTTAGCCTCTCCTCCTATTCAACGATCATTGTAAGGTTGATTATTTAAATAAACATACCGCTAGTCAGCCTTTATCCATCCTTCATAAAACAATTAGTGTTTATCGTGTTCATGATATTTAAGATCAATATAAGTAAGTGTTGATGATTAAAAATACTTATTCATATTTCGACTATAAAAACCTGACTTTGCACTCCGCATATCAAACTTTAGGTTGAGTGAATTCTAAATTCAGTTTTCAAATAACAATGGTTTTGCATCTTTATCTTTTATCTATAGCTTTTACCTATAGTTCATTTGTAGTTGCAGAATACATGCAAGGATAGATTAATGAGACTCAATAATAATACTTTTAATTTTCGTGAGCTGACTTCTAGCTTAAGAAGTAGCAATACATCACATAGAGGTAGGCAAGGCTATGATTCACGAGGGAGATCCCTCATGCAATCATTGGATAAAAAAAGCCAGTCAAGCTTGGAGAGTCTTCTTGAAAAGCTAGCTAAAATGTTTGAAACAGGTGAGTCATATAATCGAAGAAGAGGAGGTGCAAGGTCAAACTTAGGTACATCTGGTGACGATCAACTAAATGGCAATAATCGTAGCAATACAATTAAGGGTCTTGCTGGTAATGATGTCATCAAGGGTCGAGGTGGTAATGATAGATTGCTAGGCGGTGCAGGTAATGATCGTCTTTTAGGTGGGCGTGGTAATGACCGACTCTATGGTGGTAGTGGGAATGATACCGTCTCTGGCGGCAGAGGACGTGACCGTTTATTTGGTAATGCTGGAAATGATATTTTAAAGGGGGGTAGAGGGAATGATGTCTTTGTTGATAATGAGGGTAACAACACGATAAAGGGCGGAAGAGGTCGAGACGTTGTTCGTTTCAATGGTAACTTTGATGATTACACCATCATGTCACGAGGTAAATCATTTGTATTTGAAAATAAACAAACGGGCAATATAAATACAGTTAGTGAAGTTGAACGCTTTGCATTTAGGGATCAAAGCCTTAGTTTATCCACACTAAAAGAATCTTATGTTGGAGGAAAAGACACACGCTATCATTCCTATGATGGTAGTTTTAACAACCTGAGAAACCCCGATATTGGAAAAGTAGATAGTCCGTATCGCTATATAGCACCAAAAGATGAGTCGCGTGCTATGGGTGGTGCTCAGGAGTCAAGCTTACCCAACCCAAGAGAGGTAAGTAATGCTGTCTTCTCTCAAGAAGGTTTAACTGAAAATGATAAAGGCTTGAGTGACATGTTCTGGTTGTGGGGTCAGTTTTTAGATCATGATATAAACCTAACACCTACGCTTGAAGCAGAGAAAGCTGATATAGCGATTCCTAAAGGTGATCCATTATTTGACCCAGAAAGTACCGGCGATAAAACGATGCCTTTTGCGCGTTCAGTTTATATCACTGATGAAAATGGAGTTCGTAAACAAACTAATCATATTACAGCTGTTATTGATGGCTCAAATATCTATGGATCATCGAAAGAAGTGCAAGACGAAATACGTTCATTTAATGAGGGTAAGTTAACGGTTGATGCAGCAGATCGTTTGCCCAAAGATGAAAAAGGACATTTTGTTTCTGGTGATGAACGAGTCAATGAGAATGTCGGTTTGACCTCTATGCATACCATATGGGCACGTGAACATAATAGAGTTGCAGATCAATTATCTACAGAAAATCCATCATGGAATGATGAGGAACTATTTCAGGAAGCAAGAAAGAAAGTGGTAGGTGAAATGCAGGCAATCACTGCAAATGAGTTCTACCCTAAGTTATTAGGTGGTAGTGGTCTTAATGATTATCGAGGTTATAATCCAGATGTTTCCCCTCAAATTAGTAATGAGTTTGCCAGTGCGGCTTATCGCTTTGGGCATACTATGTTGTCGCCAAGCATTTTACGTTTAGATGCAGAAGGCAAAGAGATAGCAGAAGGTAATTTACAACTACGTGATGCCTTCTTTAGGCCTGACAAGGTAGAAGAAGCGGGAGTTGATCCTATTTTACGTGGTTTTGCAGATCACACGGCACAAGCTGCCGATGCTAAGATAGTTGATGATGTAAGAAACTTCTTATTTGGTCCTCCGGGATCAGGTGGTTTTGATTTAGCTTCATTGAATATTCAGCGTGGTCGTGACCATGGTATATCTGGATACAATGACGTTCGAGAAGCACTTGGCTTATCTCGTATCACCAGCTTCGATGATCCTATTTTCAAAGGGGATTCAGGTCAAAGGTTAGCTTCTGTCTATTCTAGTCCCGATCAAGTAGACCTTTGGGTAGGTGGCTTGGCAGAAAAAGGTAACGGTGATGCTTTATTTGGTTCAACATTCTCTACCATTCTAAACGATCAGTTCAGTCGATTACGTGATGGAGATCGTTTTTGGTATCAGAATAGATTTTCTGGTGCTGAGTTGAATGAACTTAATAACCTTAAACTTTCCGATATTATTGAGCGAAACACAGGTATTCAACAGATTCAGGATGATGTGTTTGTAGCATCTAACAACTTTGTTCAGCCTGTTATTGGTGATGCAGTACACGTTGATTTAAACAGTTCCTTAGTCTTTAGTGGAACTACTGGCGAGGCTGCAGGCAGTACCGAAGCAATTAGAAGTGTGGCAGAAATTGCTACTAATACGGTTCAGGTTAGTAGCTCTGAGGCAAATATTATTATTAGTAATGCATTAGAAGTAGAAGATGCTGAAGAGGCATTAGAAGAGTCTGCAACCACTAGTGATGCTGAGTTAGTTCAGGCCGGAATACTTCCTCAATAGATAATAAGTTTGTTGTTTGAGCTACAAGGCATGCCTTGTAGCTCAATGGGTCTGAATTACTTCGTATCAGGTACAAACTTAAGCACATTGCCATTAATACAATAGCGTTTATAGGTAGGTGCTGGGCCATCATTAAAGACATGTCCTAGATGAATGCCTGAGCTTGCGCTACGAACTTCGGTACGTGTCATGCCCATCTTAGTATCTTTATGTAATGTAATTGAACCTTTGACGGGATCAAAGAAACTTGGCCATCCTGTACCACTTTTGAACTTCTTATTGGTAAAAAACAAAGTTTCACCCGTAATAGGGTCTACGAATTTACCAGGGCGCGTTTCATCTAGGTTAGATCCAGTAAAAGCGCGTTCGGTACCATTTTTAAAAGCAATCTTTTGTTGGGCTGGTGTGAGTAATTGAAAGCCTAGCCATTTCCAGAAACGTGGCTTCTCCCCGTTGTAACCGGTATAACGAGATACCTCTACACCTTTTTCAAACAACACGATAGTGGGTGTGGCAAAGAGTGTTTTCTTCAGTTTCCAACTTTTTGGAGGCTTAGGGCTAAGCGTTGCAGTGATATCTGTTTCAGCTTGCCATTTGTTTAGGATGTCTTTTTTGAATTTTTCGCAAAACTGGCAATCTTCACCCTCAAATACAATGAGTTGTCGATTAAAGTTTAAGCCATCCGCATTTAAAGGTGCCGCCGCTACTTTAAATACTCGAGTAGATCCAGGATAAGCAACTTTAGTGCCTTTCAATGCGCAATAACCTTTAGGATTTTTTACCAAGTAATCTTGATGATACTCTTCAGCCGCAGCATAGTTTTTAAGTGGGGCAATTTCCGTAGTGATTTTAGCAAGGTTTGCCTTATCTAAGGCTTCTTGGTAAATACCTCTAGTCTCAAGAGCTATTTTATTTTGTGCTTCATTGTTATAAAAAATAGCACTTCGGTAAGTAGTACCTACATCATTACCCTGTCTATTGCCTTGAGTGGGGTTGTGAGTTTCCCAGAAAGTGGCAAGGATTTTTCGCAAGCCGACTTTTTCGTCATCAAAGCTGACTTTGACCACTTCTGCATGGTTACGCACCTGCGTTCTTCCGCTTTTTACTTTCCTTTCGTGATTAAGGATTCCTTTATAGGTGGCGTTTTTAAAATCACCACCTGCGTAACCACTTTCCACATTAGTCACTCCGGGTATTTTGGCCATGTATTTTTCTGCTCCCCAAAAGCAGCCCATACCAAGGACAATAGAATCTGTTTTTGCAGCAGCAGGTACGCTGACCAGTAAGCAAGATAGGCCAAGGGAGAGCCAAGTTAAGTTTTTAGTTATACGGTTCATGATAGTTTTCTCTATTTATAATTGTTGTTAGCCACAACGTCGTTTAATACAGATTGTAAGATAGCTTATATAAAAGGAGTATTTATAAAGATTCTATAAACTTTTTCAAAAATAAGTTAAACATAATCTATAGGATCAATATCAACCGACCATCGAATGCCGCCTGTTTTACGGATGCTGCTGATGTTTTGGATCAACCTATTTAGTGCTTGATGTAGCTGTTTCCTTGTTAAAGCAGTGACAAGCAGCTGCGCGCGATAGCGGTTTGCACGTTTTTCTATGGGTGAAGGAGCAGGCCCTAGCAAGATAAAATCATTGGATTGATACGG
>JAZGES010000236.1:0-2332 GCA_036478935.1 Thiotrichaceae bacterium | reverse complement strand
GTGAAAAGCTTTCAAAAATACGCTCAAAAAAATTATTAGTGGTGCTAGATTGTTGTCATGCAGGTGGACAGGCTCAGCTTAAAGATGGTGGAAGTTATGCCATTCCTGCAAAGGTTCTGGATGAGTTAGCAGAGCATAGCGGACGGGTGATTATTGCTTCCTCGTATCAGGATGAAAAGTCATATGCAGGGAAGCCTTTGAGTTTCTTTACACAGGCATTTCTGGAAGGTCTGGCAGGTTGTGGTTCACCCGTAAAGGATGGTTATTCAAGAGTACTAGACATTTATACATGGGCAGCAAGAATGGTGCCTAATAGGACGAATGACAAACAACACCCAATGATAAAAGTGAGGGATATGGGGGATAATTTCCCTGTTGCTTGGTATGCAGGAGGAGGTGAAACCCCTCATGGATCGCGAGGTGTAAAAATAAATCCTACAGATGATAAAAGTAAAGATGAAACAGGTGCCAAGAATAAAATACTGTCAAACTATAAGAAGAATCTTTTGCTTATCGAAACAAGGATGAGTGAATATGTAGCATTTACAGATATCCCACTGCAGCTTATTAGTAGTAAGCAAGTGATTGAATCGTGTATAAAAGAGCTAGAAAGTTAGGAGGTTGTCTGGGAGCTAAGATGCGACTGCAAATCTATGAATTCCTAGGCTTACAGTTTGCTAGTAGCTAACCTTTCCCTATCTGCTAATATTTTAAGTATTTCACAGCCTTTCTTTAGGCCGGTGAATAATATGTCATCACGACAGGCGCTGTATGCTCTTTCTTTAGCTTCAAGCGTGCCGGTAATAGTTGGATCATTTTTCTTCTTAAAGCTTCGATGGAAGGCGTCCATGATCAATGGTTCCGACCAATAGGGTGTTGCGAGGTGGTGAATGTTTGTTAGGTAAGAATCTAGTAATGAATGGCGTTCAGGATCAGACATATACATGCCAAGTCTAAATTTGTAAGGGCAGAACGTGGCTAATTTCATTACGTTGCTATTTATTTCTATTTTGGGTGTAGGTGTAGCATCCAATTTATTACAATAATCCATAGTTATTTGATAATGGCGCAAGGCGTCTGTAGCGAAACTTTTTTTATATTTCTGAGATGCTAATTTCTCATGAATTTTTGCTAGATTGATATAAGGTATTTTATAAGCAGGGTTGAGCTTTAACGCTTTATTGAAGCTGATTTTTGCTGGAGCAAACCAATCCTTTTCATCTTCATCTTTAAGGTTCCAATCAGCATAAGTTTGTGCGATGCCCAAGTTATTAAATAGTACTTCAACATCATTTTTTTTTGCTACCTTTGCATATACTCGAACAGCTTCTGAGTATTTATATGAGAACAGTAAGCTATTGCCTTGTAGCAGCCTGAAAATAAAACTATTATGCTCAGTCGATGAATTTCTAGAAGCTATTTTTAGTATTGTTATAGCGCTTTCGTAGTCACGATAAAGGTAAAATCCTAGTGCTATTGCGACTCTTTCTATCTGGATAGAATTATTGGGAACTTCAAGGTGGATTAATTTGGGTTGGTAAACCTCAGGTGGTCCTTTCTCAACATGAATCTTGTAATCAATATTAATATTTTTAGGGGTGTTACAGTCGTTGAAGTGAATGAGTAATTGAGGTATTTCATTAGTTTCATGCCAAGGTTTACTTTGATTAACCTTTATAGTTGTTTTGTTAAGTTTCTCTTTAAGGAGCCTGTAGAGGCTTCCCATCTCTTCTTTGCAGGTGGTATGTCCTTCAATTGATATTGATGTAGGTGATAAAGGGGCAGTGTCTGGTACCAGAACTTCAGGTTGAACAGGTGTCGGAGGTTGAGGAGTGCCTGATACTGATGTCTCAGATTGAACGGGTGCAGGAGGTTGATAAATGTACAACCCAACTCCAATTAAGGCAGGAATAAGTAATAATAAGGCAAGCCGTGATTTTGAAACAGTTGTGGAAGCAGGTGGAGTTTCTGAAGAGTCAGTTTCTGCTTTCTGTGCTAGTAACTCCTTAAGTCTTGCTTTCAGACCTTCTTCCTCTTTAAGGAGTTGGATAGGTATATCAACTTGTTGTATGTATTCACTCTTACGTTCTGATATAAGATCAATACTTTTTCTAGTTTCATTAATCTGTTTATTAGTTGAATTCAAAAACATGATACAACTCCATTTGTTACGGTTTCAACTTTGGACTAATTTCCATGCGGCTTGTTCATAAATATCACTATCTATGGCAAGAATATTCATAAAGAGAATGTTTTCAGAAGGACTGGATGCAACAGATCTGTTGGGTTGTTCCTCCATGCTTTCCATATGTAAAAGTAGCTTAGTGAAGGA
>JAZGES010000235.1:0-4224 GCA_036478935.1 Thiotrichaceae bacterium | reverse complement strand
TGGGCATGGGAATACTTCCTCAATGCCAACAAAAACCACTGGACACCGCTAGACATCAACATGGCGCAAGACGTACACGACTTCAATCACAAACTTACCGATGAAGAAAAGCACGTATACACCAACGTCCTAGCCTACCTGACTACCTCAGATATACTCGCCATGAGAAATATTGGTCTAGCCGTGATGGAAAAAATGACCGCTCCCGAGCTACAAATCTATCAAGCTCGTCAAGTCTACGAAGAAGCCCTACACACATGGACCTATCAACACTGCATAGAAACCATGGGACTAGACCAAAGCGAAATCTACAATCGCTACCGCGTGGTACCTGCATTAAATCAGAAAATTCAAGTAGCCAATAGACGACTAAACTCCGTACTACGCCCAGATATCGACCTAACTGATCCCGCAGAACTCAACAACTTCGTCATGGCGTACATGTTCTTCGGTGGCATATTCGAAGGCTGCTGGTTCTACAACGGCTTCAGCCCCATCTTCGCACTACAACGCCGCGGCCTAATGAAAGGCACAGCCGAACAACTGCAATACATCATGCGCGACGAAGTCATGCACGCCTCATTCGGCATCCGCGTAGTCAAACAAATCATCATAGAAAACGACGTAACGCTAGACCCAGTTGCCATCCGAGAAATGTGGGACGAAGCCGAAGCTGCAGAACATGCCTATGCACACTACATCCTGCAAGATCCAATCGTAGGCTACAACGCAGAAGACCACATTGAACAATTCCGTTTTATTGCGAATAGAAGAGCAAGACAACTTAGCTTAGAAGAGCCATTCCCCGGCGCAAAAGACACACTACCTTGGTTAGATGAGCAAGCTAACATGCGGAAAGAGAAGAACTTTTTTGAAACTAGAGTGACTGAGTATCAAACGGGTGGAGCTTTGAATTGGGATTAGTGGATTCTGTCTAACATGCTGTTAGACTTTCTAGCTCAAAACATAGGTATGGAGGTCATCTACTAAGTTGTTAAGTGAGCAAAGGCTCAATTTTCATGCTAAAGATCCAAATATTCAGGGTTTTGATTAATTTGAAATTAACAATGAGCTAAGCCGATGAGTCATTGCCATTTTACTAACATTAAAAGTTTTTGATAAAGAGGCAATAGAGCTTTCATCGTCAGAAAATTCGTAGAAAAACTCGCCTTCATTTTTAATATAATTCATTATTATGGTTCTTGGCATCAGTAAGCAAGCAGCAAATCTATTTGCCTCAATTTCTTGTGCATTTGTACCTTCAGCTGATTTTAAATTTCTGTTATAAACTTGCTTTTTATCTATAAAAATAGATTCTTTGGCATCTTTGGCATGAAGAATAAAGTGACCCAGTTCATGGGCAATAGTAAACCTTCTCCTATTCAGATGGTGATTTCCGTTAGCCACAATAGTTCTTTTCTTACCTTTGATAACAAGAAACCCTGACATGCTATCTTCTAATTCTTCAATTTTTATTTTTATTCTTTTGTGTTTTGCTATTTTTTTAAGATCAACTGGTGATGAAATAAGTGAATCATTAAATTCATCAGAGATGATTTTTTCTATTTCTTTATAAGTAAGCATAGATTCCTCTCTATAAATTTATTCTGAAAGTAACTGCTCAAGAATATTTTTAGCTTTAGGAGTAACAGTAGTTTTCTTCCCTGCAAAATCAATCTCTAAACCAATACCTGTATTTGGAAGTAACTCTGAAAAAGGTTTCCCCAGAACATTTGAAAGAAGGTATAACGTATATACAGGTGTTTTTTGAGTACCTCTTTCAATATGAGTGATTGAGGAACGTTTAAGTCCCGCAGACTCTGCTAGTTCTTCTTGCGTTAGATTAGCTTCGTTCCTAGCACCCTTGATTCGGCGACCAGTCTCTGTATACCAGTCCGTTTCACTAATTAGAGGTGGTGCTTTCATGAGATAACTTCTTTAATGCTTAACATATAGACCTCAGAACGATTGTTGATAGTATAAGTATAGTAGAAATAATTAAATATACCCTTAATGGGATAATGTTGCTATCAGCAACATTATATAAATTGGTATTTAAATGAAAATATTCTTGACTTCACTATTGATGCTACTTATCATTACTACAGTCTTTATTTATGAATATTACAGACATAAAAAAGGACGAACATGTAGTACCCCATCCTGACGGATGGGCAGTAAAGGGAGCTGGTAATTCCAGAGCAACATCAATTCATCGAACTCAACAAGATGCCATTGATGCTGGTAGAGCAATTGCCAGAAACCAAAAGTCTGAACTTGTTATTCATCGTCCGAACGGGCGGATTCGAGATAAAGATAGCCACGGAAATGATCCATTTCCACCCGTAGGTTAAGTAGCAAGCATTAATGCTAAGTTCATTAAAGGAGAAAAGAATGGGAATCAAACCAGGTCCAAAAAGAATTGCTAAATCAACTGGAAAGCCAGATAAGCGTCAACGTGATAACAAAGATACTCCCGGGAATACGCCCTCACTAAAGCCTCATAAACACAAGAAAGGTGATTAGTACAGGTATAATTGTACCTAGATAAAGAGTCAGAAAATGATGCTTGCTTTGTTTTCTGACTCTTATGGTTGGTTTCTAGGTCATTAAATTATCTAAGATTCAGCTCCACCGCTACCTGTCCAAAAGTCCTATTTAAGACATTAGGTAACAAGCTACCTCACCGGTTGATTTGAAATCATCCAGCTCGGGAAGAATTGAAGTGAATTTGAGTGCAGTTATGTCAACCCGTAAGCTCCTCAATTTGGCGTTAGCCACTCAAAGTCTGACACCTCAATATCGAAAAAAACATGATAGCGCTTATAGTCTATCTTTGATAACAAAATGAAATGAATGAGTTAAAGCTTCGATAATGATTTCCGAATATCGGCAATTGTCATGTAGAGTTTACTTGGCATATCTGAGAAACATTCAAACCCAAACTTTTTATAAAATTCAATCGCACCTTCTTTTGAATCAACAACGACTAATGGGAATGCAACAGTTTCACTAGCCTGTAGCAGTTTTCTTAGCGAATCAATTAAAAGCCATTCACCGTAGCCTTGTTTAAAATATCGCTTATCAACCGCTAATCTTGCAATAAGTCCAGCAGAATGGACATTTGTATGTTTCTTCTGAAGTTGTTTGGGTAATGAAGCTAGATCCAGCGAAGTCATTGTTAAAGTGTAATAACCCATTATTTGGCTGGTGTTTCTAGCGTCTTCTAAAACATATGTACGGGTGTTATCTTTTAACGTTTGTTGGCTTGCCATTACTCGCAAATAGTTATTTAAAGCATCAACACCACAGTTAAAGTCTTTTCGGTTATGATTTTTCTTGTCAAGAGGTACAGTATTCATAACTGTTCTTTGTCACTGTAACGTTGTGCAGCTTGCTGTAATCTAACATTGGGCTTGGCTTCAGAGTCAAGAGCATCAATAAGCAACATAGCATCATGTTTTGTTAATTTTAAAGTTTGCTCATACTCTAATATTTTTTTAGCTTTTTCGATTGCGGCATTTAATACAAAAGAATTAATACTTGAAATTCCAGAAATAGCAGCGGCTTGTTGTAAAAGTTCTTGGGTATCAAAATCAACTCTAGCCGTAATGCGTGGTAACGTGGTAGCCATGAAATATTCTCCTGTAAAGTGTTTTTTTGGCACATGGAGAGTATCCCATACAATTAATAGAAACTCAATTGTGAGTCATATTGGCACGCGAAGTGACTAACAAGTAAATTCAAGAGGGACTTTTTCATTCATGGGGTCAGCCAGCTTGATACTCATAAGCATGACATATCCAATTAAACCACTTTATCCCTTTAGCTAAAATAATAAAAAAAGACTCTCGGTCATCAGCTCCTGTGGCGTTAATAAAATCAGTCAAAGAAAGAAGCTAGGATAGATCCGACACCATTTTTTTTGATACTATGTTCGCCCCCTTAAAGGAGTTTAGCCGTTGCTCTTGCAGCCCAATCATCAGGAATACCCATTCCCTTTTTTTAAAGTAACGTCTGCATTCTCTGAAGAACAGTGTACTGTGCTTGAGAATCTATTTTTTCAAGCCGGTGAGTGGCAACATCGGGATGGTGCATTTTACCGATGCTCTCTTCGAGATGTTACTGCAAGTATTCCGTCATCGTTTCAGAGTGAAGTACTCGATAGAATGCGAGATATTACGGGGTTACCACTCGACAATCATGTTGTAGTCACGGCTCAAC
>JAZGES010000234.1:0-26975 GCA_036478935.1 Thiotrichaceae bacterium | reverse complement strand
AATTATCTTTCAGGAGTAAAACATGGCAAGCAAGAGCAGTGAAAACATGATTGTTGCTTTGGATATTGGTACATCAAAAGTGGTAGCACTTGTAGGTGAAATCAATAGCGAAGGCAGACTAAATGTGATCGGAATTGGTAAGCATCCGTCGCGCGGAATGAAAAAAGGCGTAGTGGTTAATATTGATGCAACGATTGAGTCTATCCAAAGAGCAGTGGAAGAAGCTGAATTGATGGCGGGCGTGAATATTCAAACGGTATTTGCCGGCATTGCGGGTAGCCATATCCGTAGTATGAATTCGCACGGTGTAGTCGCTATCAAAGAGAAGGAAGTGACTGAGGCTGATATCGAACGCGTGATGGATTCAGCTAGAGCCATTGCGATTCCAGCAGATCAACTGATTCTGCATGTGTTGCCCCAAGAATTTATTATTGATGATCAAGACGGTATTCGTGAACCCATCGGCATGTCAGGTGTGCGGATGGAAGCTAATGTTCATATGGTGACAGGATCACGTAGTGCAGCACAGAATATTGTGAAGTGTGTAGAGCGCTGTGATTTGGTAGTCGAAGACATTATTCTTGAGCAAGTGGCTTCTGGTCAGGCTGTATTACAGGATGATGAGAAAGAATTGGGTGTTTGTCTGATTGATATCGGCGGTGGTACCAGTGATATTGCAGTCTTCCTTGATGGTGCGATTCAACATACTGCGGTTATTCCGGTGGCTGGTGATCAGGTGACTAACGATATTGCAGTTGCAGTACGTACGCCCACGGTTAATGCCGAAGAAATTAAGATGAAATACGGCTGTGCATTGCGTCAGCTAGCAGAAGATGAAGAGATTGAAGTGCCGGGTGTGGGTGAACGTGAACCGCGTCGCTTGTCTACTCAAACGTTGGCATCCGTGATTGAGCCGCGTTATGAAGAATTGTTTTTAATGATATTGGATGAGTTAAAGCGCAGTGGTTATGACACTCGTGTGGGTGCCGGCATTGTACTGACAGGTGGATCATCCAGTATGAAAGGTGTAGTTGAACTGGCAGAGGAAGTATTCCATATGCCTGTGCGTATCGGCGCCCCCCGTGACATTGGCGGGCTTAAAGGGGAAGTAGAAAACCCAATGCATTCTACAGGTGTAGGTCTGTTGCTTTACGGAGCAGCACAGCAGGCTTATGGAGATAGTCATTCGTTTGCCAATGTATCGTCAGATACGGTTTGGGAACGAATGAAGAGCTGGTTTAACGGGAATCTATAACGATGATGACCGAACGACAATTAAGTCTTCCTATTGATCTGGGCAGTGTAAAAGATAGTGGAATAGATGGTGTAGATAAGCAGGATCAAATAAATAGCGAAGATGAAAGTTTAAATAATGAGATGAGTCAACAGGCTCAAGAGTCTAATACAACGAAGCAGGAGAAGGTGATGTTTGAATTTATGGATACAAATGAGACTAACGCTAATATTAAAGTAATTGGTGTGGGTGGTGGTGGCGGAAACGCTGTAAAAAATATGGTTGAGTCGGGTATTGAGGGTGTTGAATTCATCTGCGCTAATACCGATGCACAGGCACTTCAAGGAACAGGCGTAGAGAGCTTAGTACAGCTAGGTAACGCACTGACTAAAGGTCTAGGTGCTGGCGCTAACCCAGATGTGGGTCGTGAAGCAGCGTTGGAAGATCGTGAGACCATCAAAGAGTTGATCGGTGAAACTGACATGTTATTTATCACCGCTGGAATGGGTGGTGGTACAGGAACAGGTGCAGCCCCCGTAGTTGCTGAAATGGCAAGAGAATTAGGTGTATTGACAGTAGCCGTTGTTACTAAGCCTTTCCCTTTTGAAGGCCCTAAGCGTATGCAAGCGGCTGAAGCGGGTATCGCTGAGCTACGAAAGTCAGTTGACTCGTTAATTACTATCCCTAATGAAAAGTTATTGACCTCTTTGGGAAAGCACATTACATTGCTCGACGCTTTTAAAGCAGCTAACGATGTTTTACTGGGCGCGGTACAAGGTATTGCCGAGTTAATTACTCGCCCTGGTCTGATCAACGTTGACTTCGCGGACGTGCGAACAGTGATGACAGACAAGGGTGTTTCCATGATGGGAACAGGCGTTGCTCGTGGCGAAGAACGTGCGACTAAAGCAGCTAAAGCAGCTATCTCTAGCCCTCTTTTGGATGATGTAGCGCTTCGTGGAGCCAAAGGTATTTTGGTTAACATCACGGGTGGCTTTGACATGGGCATTCATGAGTTTGAAGAAGTGGGTGATATCATTCGTGAATTCGCATCAGAAGACGCTACAGTTGTAGTAGGAAATGTGGTTGATCCAGAGATGAGTGATGAAATCAGAGTAACACTGGTTGCTACAGGTCTTGAAGATGTGGGTTCTGTGCAAGTGGAAACGAAAGAAAGACACTTACGTCCCGTTGCTTTGGAACAACCACAGAAAATTGCTGTCGGAGGAGATGCACCTATTGGCGGAAGCTACTCAGGTACTACAAAGAGTAATGGTTCTTACGGAGAAGCAGCAAAAAGCAGAAGCAATTCTAATTACTTAGATATTCCTGCTTTTTTAAGAAATCAGGCTGATTAAGTTGGTTTTATTGCTCTCTGGTGCTGTTAGCTAAATAGTAAGTAGCTTGCTCCCATGTTGGTTATAATGCCTACGTGGGAGCGTGATTTTAAAGAAGAGAGTAAATAATCAACAGCTTGTATTGCACCCTCAATCAGCTTTTGGTCTATATTTATTAGTACTGTTCAGCAGCTATTCAATAATCAGAAAATAGACTGTTGTTCTAAATAACTGAATACGTGAAAATATTTACAGATTTGGATTCTTGTATTTCTGTATTAAATGTTTTCATGCATTCTTTGATGACTAGTGCAAAAAGCGATGGTTGGTAATGAAGATGCTTGTAGCGTTTTGCTATTGACCAGAGCTTTCTAATGAGGTTAATCAATGCAAGCTCAACGAACATTAAAGCAACTTATCGAAACGACTGGAATTGGCGTTCATTCTGGAAAGAAAGTTAAGTTAACGTTGCGTCCTGCCGCTGTCAATACGGGAATCGTATTCACTCGTGTTGATTTAGATCCTCCTATCTCCATTAAAGCAACCGCCGAACAAGTAGGCGAGACAATGCTTAGCACCACCCTTGTTCAAGATGGTATTAAAGTATCAACGATCGAACATTTGATGTCTGCACTTGCTGCAACTGGAATCGATAACCTCTATGTGGATCTTACCGCAGAAGAAGTGCCGATTATGGATGGCAGCGCTTCCCCCTTCTTATATTTAATACAATCAGCTGGCGTAGAAGAACAGAATGTCAGTAAGCAATTTATAAAAATCACCAAACCTATTGAAGTAAGAAAAGGAGATATCTATGCATCTCTTGAGCCTTACGATGGTTTTAAACTAGCCTTTGAAATTGATTTTCAGCACCCCGCTGTAAAAGACACTAAGCAATTCATTGAAGTGGACTTGTCCAAAGATTCTTACAGTAGTGAAATTGGACGTGCACGCACCTTTGGTTTTATGAAAGATGCGGAAATGCTGCGTTCTAAAAATTTGGGGTTAGGTGGTAATTTGGGGAATGCAGTTGTGCTGGATGAGTTCCGTGTGCTTAATGACACGCTGCGCTACGATGATGAATTCGTAAAACATAAAATGCTAGATGCAGTGGGTGATTTATATACGCTAGGCTATGGCATCATCGGTAAATTTTATGGCTATAAGTCGGGCCATGCGGTTAATAATCTTTTGGTTCGAGAGCTACTGCAGCAGCAAGAGTCGTGGGAATTTGTATCAGGCGATGAGCAAAAGAGGTCGCCTATAGCTTATAGCGCTTCACCTGTTCTTGCATAATTCTTCGTCATACCGGCGGATGCCGTTATCCATCGCTGGTGCATGATGCTTGTTCATCAAAGGTTCGGGTATTTGCCAAAAGTTTAGGTCAATATTAGTGGACAGCTAGTTTAGCTACTTGAGTTCTTTTGTCGCGCAATACTCAGTAAGCTTTCACGTAATTCATCATCCTCAATACTTTCAGCTATTGAAGCCATAATCTTACTGTTTTTCTCTGATAGAGCATAGGTAATATGCTTGACTTGTCTATTAGGTGCTTCGGGCATCGTCATTTTTACTCTCACAGAATCAACCACAAACACACTATTGTTATTTACATAGTTAATGATCTGTTGCTGTTCCAGCCTTATTCGTGTCGCAAGAATAGAATCATTGGTGAGAATAGTAATACTCCGCCTGTCTCTGACTACCCACATATGGAACTTTTTTTGGGGTAATCCAATAGCATCAAATACTATTTTGGTCAGATTATCGACATGTTTGAGCCTTTCAACCAGGTTGTTATCAACAAAAGTGTTTATGTTCTTCATGATTTGATTATACCTCCTGAGAGGCAATCTTTCAGGTAGCTAATAGAATTTATAACAATAATAGTTGAAAGCTTTTTCCACGATTGTGAAAAGTTTGGCGAAACCAAGTAGGAGTACCCCATGAAAATTATCTGTAGTAGTCAAGATGAATCCCATCGCGTTACGTTTGCGTTAAACCTATGGCTACACCTTGTGGTACCAGCAATGTTTGTAGCGGTGTTAATGGGTGTTTATGTTACTACGCAGGTTGTAAGCAAGGATGCTGGGAACGGTATGACTACACAGGAAATTGCAGTAGTTATTCCAAATTCATCACTTCAGACCGAAATGACGACAGTTTCAAATGCAGAAACTTATGAAATAGATGTCAATATCTTAGCTAGAAGGCTGGGTGTGTTAGAGGCAGAAAGTCTTAGGTTGAATGCTTTTGGTACTCGTATTGTTAATATGGCTAAACTGGATCCTGAAGAGTTCGCATTCGATGATGCGCCTTCACAGGGTGGTGCAAGAGCAGTTGATGATGTCGATGAGCCGCAGGCTGGATATGGTATTTCTGCAGATGAGTTAATGAAATCAATTAATGATTTAGACAAACAATTACTAGATCAGCGAAATCGGTTAGAGGGCATGTTGCAGGTTTTAAATGGACGTATTTTAGATAAAGAAATTATGCCGAATGGTATGCCTATCGAAAAGGGTTATATTTCATCTAGGTTCGGGTTCCGCCGAGATCCCTTTAATGGTCATAAGCGAATGCACAAAGGAATAGATTTTGCAGGGCGCAAAGGCACACCAGTCAATACGGTTGCGGGTGGCGTAGTGCAATTTATTGGTAGAAAGGGTGGCTATGGGAATGTGGTCGAAATTGATCATAGTGATGGGCTAGTGAGTCGTTACGCTCATTTAAGTGTTATTAATGTTAAGTCTGACCAAGTAGTGAAGAAGGGTGAGCACATTGCTTCGGTAGGTAGTACTGGAAGATCAACCGGCCCCCATCTGCATCTGGAAGTATTAAAAAATGGAGTACATCAAAACCCTGCAAAATACTTCTAGGTTATGCTTTAGCTTTTCTAAAAAGCTATTTTATTATGAGAAAAGTATTATCGGCTCTTTTATTGCTAAGCTTGCTACTCAGCACCTTCATGTGGCTGAGCAGTTACACACACTATACATCTATTGGTATTGATGTAGACACAGAAAAATAATCAAATAACCCATCGCTATTATCGAACGCGTTGGCCGGGTAATGGATCAATCTGGCTAGGCGGTGGTATCTCCCTTCGCGCATCAGATCCAGCAAGACCTTATGATCCATTTGACTGGGCTGCGACCTTTCTTTATTCAAAACCTGAAAAGCCACAAACTCAATCGTGGTTAAACGAATTAGGCTTCTGGTATCAGCGATCCAGGTCTATTCCAAATCAGCAATTCTGGGTAGGGGTGCCAAGTATCATACCTGTATTTTTAATTGCCTTAGTTTTACTAGTTTTGAAAAAAAATAAGAGTAAATACTATTATCTGTAACTATTTATATAAAAGTAGAACAATAATGTTGACATTAGTACATTAGAGTATTATTATATTCTCATATTGATTCTTAACGGGATTAATAATCCTCCATCCTCCTTTGGTGGTATTTAGCACGATTCTTCGGGATCGTGCTTTTTTTTGCTCAAAAAATACGGGTGCCGACTATTTTTTGTGGAAAAGGTCTCTTTGAGCAAATATACTGTCGTGAAATGGCTTTCTGGGAAATTAAATACAAATCTTAGTGAAATTCACTTGAGTCTACGATTGTATTCCCCTAGAATGTGCCGTCCTTAATATGATTAACAAATGAAACAAGTGTGTGCCAGTTAAGACAGGTCGGCTTGTTTCTTAATATGAGTAGAGTCTCGAAATGGGAACATTCAGTGCAAAAGCAGCAGAAGTAAAGCGCGATTGGCTTTTAGTTGATGCTGACGGAAAAACATTAGGTAGATTGGCAAGTGAAGTAGCGCTACGTCTTCGTGGTAAACATAAGCCAATATTTACACCACACGTTGATACGGGTGACTATATAGTTATTATTAATGCTGAGAAGATCCGTGTTACGGGTAATAAAGCTAAAAATAAAATGTACTATAAGCATACTGGCTATATTGGTAACTTAAAAACCATTAGCTTTGAAAAGCAAATTCAGAAAAAGCCAGAGCGCGTTATTGAATTAGCAGTAAAAGGTATGTTGCCTAAAGGTCCTTTAGGGCGTGAAATGTACAGAAAACTAAAAGTATACGCAGGTAGCGAGCATAAGCATGAAGCTCAGCAACCTCAGTTACTTGAACTATAAAGCTAGGTAGAACAAATGGCAGAAACAACATACTACGGAACAGGTCGTCGTAAATCATCAACGGCACGTGTTTTTATGAAGCAAGGTAGCGGCAAGATCGTTATCAATAAGCTGACACTAGAAGAGTACTTTGGTCGTGAAACGGCTCACATGATTCTTCGTCAACCATTAGATGTTACAGATAACAACGATAAGTTTGATATCACAGTGACTGTTAAAGGTGGTGGTGATAGTGGTCAAGCTGGCGCGATTCGTTTGGGTATCTCCAGAGCTTTACTAAAGTTTGATGAGACATTACGTGGTGACCTTAAGAAAGAAGGTTTACTAACACGTGATGCTCGTAAAGTTGAACGTAAGAAAGTTGGATTGCATAAAGCACGTCGTGCTACTCAGTTCTCTAAGCGTTAATTTTATTTAGATTTCGCTATAAAAAGCCATCGTGGAGTTGCTTCATGATGGCTTTTTTGTGCCTACTATTTTTATAATAATTTAGGGGTACACCCTTAAAGTCAGACAACAGTGTCTTTAAGAATTATATGTATGTTGCTATCCCAATGATTATTCTCCTATAATCGCCGTTCACCTAAATCTGTTTGTTTGACTGGTAAAATAATAATGAAAAGAAGCTCAATACTTACCTTGCTTGTCGCTTTACTGTCTGTAGCTTTAATTGGATTGTTTATAACTAATTTACAGTCAGCACCAAGTGAAGTGAAACATGAAGCAGCTCACCAGTCTCAAACCATAGTAAAGCAGGCGCTGCAAACAAAAAAACCGGTTGATAATTCAGTAGGTAATAAAGGCAGAGACCTGATTTTCCCTGTTAGAAAGAATAAAGAATCCCCTTTAGGCATTAATACTAATGAAGTATTTGAACAGGATGCCAGTATTCCTTTTGTAGACTTATTTCGTGTAGCCACTCCTTTTCATGAAAACATTCGTTGTCGTGCAAAGGATCAGCCTTGTTTAACATCAGCAGAAGTTGAATATGATAAACAAGGTTGGCCGAAGAGATTAAATGGAGGAAAAGCAGGGGTCTTCTTTCTTAGAAACATTCCCATTGCAGCTTTACCACAAGGTGATTATACGGTTCTATATGATGGAGACGGGCGTATAGAGTATTTACAAAATGTAGAAGTGGTTTCTCGTGAGAAAGGTGAAGATATCATTCGCTTTACTGCACGTTCAGATAACTTTATGACAGCGGCTTTACAGATTACAAAATCCAATGATACTAACCCCCTGAAGAATATCCGTATCATTATGCCGGGAGGAGTTTGTCAAAATGCACCTTTCCAGCAGATTAATAATGAAGATACCTGTACAGATTCGACCTACCTAGACTTCAAAACACATCACGCTTCAATAATATTCAATCCAGACTATTTGAACTTTATGAAAGACTTTAGTGTGATTAGATTCATGCCAATGTCGGGTATCACTCGTAACCCAGCAGAGCATTGGGAGCAACGCCCAATGATGGATAAAGCAACATGGGGTGGTATTTATGGCTCTCGTGGTGCGCCTTTAGAAATCCAGATTGCATTGGCAAATCGTCTTAAAGCTGATCCTTGGTTAAATGTTCCTCATGCCGCAGATGATGAGTATATGTATAATTTTGCAAGCTATGTTCGTCAGCACCTATCGCCAGAGCTAAGACCACATATTGAATACACCAATGAAGCATGGAATTCTAATTTCGTACATAATGAGCATATGCAAAAAATGGGTATAGCGCAGAAGCTAGATCAAGATGCCCTAATGGCTGGTTACAAGTACTACTCAAAACGTTCGGTTGAATTTTTTAATATCTGGGAGAAGGTTTACGGAGGACATAAGCGCTTTGTACGCATTATGGGAGGTTGGGATACGCGCCCAGATATCAGTGGGATTCTTCTAGCTTATAATAAAACCTATGAATCGGTAGATGCTCTAGCCATTGCACCCTATGTTGGTGGTAACTTGCGGGGCTTTCGTGCAGCTAAAACGGTGGATGATATTTTTGAGCTATTAACAGATGAAAAGTCCTATCGTTCACTACCCAATGTTATTAAAGAGATAAAGAAGCAAGCTGAATTGGCTAATTCATTTGGTGTCAGGTTAATTGCCTATGAAGGAGGGCAGGGGTTAGTTGATTGGGCTGCAAAAGATTATACGCAACACCCTAATCCTTTATTCTTTGCTGCTAATCGTGACTCTCGCATGGGAGACCTTTATGCTGATATGTACCAACAATGGAGAGACTTAGGTGCTGATCTGTTTGTTGCTTTTAGTGCGCCAAGAAGTTGCAACTGGAGTGGTTGTTGGGGCTTGAAAGAACATATTAGGCAGGACAAGAGTGATGCGCCAAAGCTAAAAGCTTCGCTAAAGTTTAGTTGTGATAACAAGCGCTGGTGGGACTGGTCAGAACAGAAAGAGAAACCTGATGAATCTAAAGTTGCGCACTATTTGCCAAGCTTAGATAGTGATAAGCCTAGAATTGTTATCCGACCTGCTAAAGGTGACCCTGAAAAATTTTACCGCTTCGAGAATCCACAGTCTCTACATATTCTGGTAGAAGGTGAAACATGGGATAAGCGAGATATTTCAGGAAAGTGGCAAGTTAAGTGGGATGAAAATAATATCTATCTGAGTGTTAAAGTCTACGATAAAGAAATCATGGTTGATTCGGACGACCCCACTCAAGATGATTCAATTGAGTTCTTCATAGATGGGGATAACAGCAGAGATGATTCATTCGATAAGAAAAATGATTTTCATTTCATTTTTGCTAGAAATAAAACACAAGTGTTTTTTGGTGAGGAGAATCCAGAAGATCTGAAGCTGGATATTCCATTTGAGATGGAAAATAAATATGACGGTTATGAGCTACGAGCAGAAATCAGCTGGAGTCAACTAGGACTATCACCAAAAATAGCAGATAAGATCAGCATGGATGTAGTTGTCAATGATGATGATGACGGTGGAAATAGAGATGCACGTGTTAGTTGGAATACTCGAAAAGTTGAAACTAAACCTAAAGATTTTGGCATGATATTAGTGAGTGGTCGCTAAAAATTGATCTATTTCAAGATAAAAGAGCTAAATAAGGCAAAAAAGATTAAAAATAACCCATATTTACAATTGAAAAGCTATATACTGTCGCCACATTAGTAAAGTAATTTTGTAACTATCAGTTACATCTGAAAAGTACAGGTTACGCTAATAGTTATAGTAATTTTAAACAAGAAGGTAAGAGTAAAATGAGTAAAGGTACAGTAAAGTGGTTCAACGCTGAAAAAGGCTACGGTTTTATCACTCCAGAAGATGGAAGCAAAGATTTATTTGTACATCATTCTGAAATTCAGAACGATGGCGGTTACGCTACGCTTAATGATGGACAAGAAGTTGAATATGAAGTTGGTGAAGGTCAGAAAGGCCCTTGCGCAAACAAAGTAGTTGCTACTTAGTAATTATGGATTAAATATCATTAAACCTTTTGAGGTTTAATTGGTATTTGTGTTGACTAACGCAGGACTATTTAATAGTCCTGCGTTTTTTTATGGGCGTCTTTTTTTGATATGAGTTTGGCTAGCCTTATTCTGACGTCCTGCATGTTTGCTCTCAGCCACTTTCTTTATTAGTAAATCTCTATGATTGACCTCAAAACCAAGTCTATTAATACGCTTGATTTTTTGACCGATTAGCCGTTGTATCGACGCTAAGCTGCGTTCTTCTTCACGGCTAACAAATGAAATAGCATAGCCTTTATTCCCTGCACGCCCTGTGCGACCAATACGATGTACGTAGTCTTCAGCAAGATAGGGTAGATTAAAATTCACTACATAGTCTAAACCCTGAATATCTAACCCTCGTGCTGCCACTTCTGTAGCAATCAACACTTGAATTTTTGCTGACTTAAAGTCTGCCAAAGCACGTCGACGTGCGCCTTGTCTCATATCTCCATGACATGTTGCAACGGGATATTGCTTGAGTTTAGCCTTCAGTTTATCTGCTTGATCTTTCGTGCTGGTAAATACTAATACTTGAAACCAGTTATATTCAGTAAATAGCTCAATAAACAAATCAATTTTTCTACGTTCTTCTACAGAATAGACAACATGTTCAACCGTCTCAGCGGTGATCGTATCTTTTGTCACCCGAATTTCTTGATGATTCCTAAGAAGCTTATGCGCCAATTCATTAACTGCTGGCGACGAGGTGGCTGAGAACAAAGATGTTTGGCGTTTCTTAGCAGTGAGTTCTAACAGTGACTGTACATCAGCAATAAAGCCCATATCGAGCATACGATCTGCTTCATCCAGCACAACAAATTCAACCGATGACAAACTTACATTACATAGAGCAATATGCTCTAGTAGTCGGCCGGGTGTAGCAATCAATACATCAACACCCGCTTTAAGCTTCTTCTCTTGCCCACCTATTTTAACACCACCGTAAACAGCGGATATAGACAGAGGTGTGAACTGAGCATATTCACCAATAGTACTAGCAAGCTGTTCTGCAAGCTCACGAGTAGGGGTAAGAATAAGTGCGTGTGGATTTAGTGATTGGCTGTCGCTCTGCGGCTTGTTTATTAACTGCTGCAAAATAGGTAGCGCAAACGCTGCTGTTTTCCCAGTGCCTGTTTGTGCAATAGCCAGTATATCTTTACCACGACGAGCTGGGATGATTGCCTGCTCCTGAATAGGAGTCATTTGCTTAAAGCCACAAGCATCAATGGACTTTTGAAGGTCAGGTGCTAAGTCAAGTGATGAAAAAATCATGGGAATCCTTTTCTACTGCATAACGAATGAGTCGTGGAGTATACGTGAATTGTTATGTGAAAGATTCAATGCTCCACGTTCTAGAAGGCACAGAAGACACAGAGAGCGCAGGAGAAAAATTCGTCCTACCGGCGGAGGTCGGATCCATCGGCGAAGCATCGTGCTACTTCATCGATAGATTCTGCTATTCACCTGAATACTGAGCGACTTTTCAGAGTTTTCCAAGAGTTAAAGTAAATACTTTTGAAGTAAAAAGGCAAGCTAGCTTGTTAAGCTGTTGTTTACCCGTCCTTAATACTTAAGCTCACTAATAACAGCACGTAACCCGGGGCTAATCTCAAACACCAACTTAATAGGAGGGCCAAGATAGCGGTTTATGTCTTCTTCATAAATCTGTTCTAGGTTGCCAATAGTAGAGATGTCATCCGCATATTGGGCGTATAACACTTTCCTTCCACCTTTATTATCCAAAGCAACTATTTTAAAATATTCAAGGGGCGACTTCGTTATATTCTCAAAATGCCATTGCACTGTAAGCCTATGATCTATGCCATGTTGTAGGTGAATCTCTGGTGAGATAACGGCATTGCCTTGTCTTTCCCAGCCATTGATAGCTGAACCTGTTATTGGTCCATTAGTAGTTGCTTTGGGTTGAGGTGCTGTTACTTGTGGCGAAGTGGGTCGAGGTTGTTGTATCACTACTTCACGTTTTCGCGGCGTCACTTGAGGGCGAGGTTTTGTTACAGGAGCTGGTGCTCTTTGCGCTACTTGTGAGTAAGCAGGTCGACTTTGTTGCTTTGGTGCGTGGGTTACTGCTTTCTCTGCTGCTGATGGAGTATAAAGTTTCACATCAGGTGATGGAACAAAGGTCGATCGATCTCCCAGATAATCCATTAATGCTAAATACTTTGGAGTCGAAGGCTGTTGTAGATGGTCTAACATTCCAAAGAAGTTTTTAGGCTCAGGTTGTCCTATGCCATAGAAATGCAGCATCAAACCACCACCGAAGCTAGCCCATGTGCTTAGGTAGCGTTGGTAGGCTTCTTGCATTCGTGGGTCTTTCTGAGCGCTCATAAACAAGTTTAAAACAGCTGGATCTTTGACTGTATGAGGTGGGTCGTAGCGAATAAGGTGCTGACCTGCTTCATAGGCAAGTAATGGCAGACCATATTTATCTGCCAGCTTTTTATTGGAGTAGAGTTGATCTTTTAAGCGCGACATAGAACCACCAGCAGGGCCATTTTTAATCATGCCTCCTTCTAGGATTTCTTTGAATAAGCGTCCTTTTCCACCATCTGCATCACGCGTCCAGCTTTTTACGGTGTCACGGTTTTCTTTTCTGGCGATGTAGTCACCAAAATAGGGGCCTATACCATAAGCATCAATATGGCGACCACAGCCATTGGCTTCTTTCCATAATGGGCAATCTAGTATTTCCTTGCCTACCCATGGAACCGAATTGAGTGAACCCACGACACATTTTACTCGATTACGCTGTCCACCAAATTCTTGCTTCCAGATTCGGCACATTTCCACACTTCGTTTAGCGTACCAGTTGGCGGCTAACAACACGCGGCGTTTGCCACCTTTGACTTCTTTGTAAGGGAATTTCCAAAGCTTATCGGCTTTTCTAGCGGCATAAGTAGCCGCAGGGAAAATGGTGTTCCACACTTCATTTGAATATTCGACATAAACTTTTTGATTTTTGCGTAAACGATTTTTGACCATTCGCGCATATTGACGGATATAGTCATCGCTGGCTTTATAGGGAATGCTTAGCCAAGGTGTAGTGCGAGTAGCATTAGCTAAATCAACCATTCTTTCGGCAGGTATGCCGTTCTTGCCAGTGTAGTGGGCGGTACCAATGCGCGCTCTTTGATTCCATTCTATAGCTTCATTGGATCTTGGATTAGTCCAAGGCATGAAACGAAGCGAGTGCATGGGGCGAACTCGTTTAAGGTAATCGGGGTTAAATACTCGGCTCTTGTAGTCCTGTTCGTTCTTTTTGGGAACAATAACGATATTACGGATATACTCGCCATTTTTTCTTGGGTCGGTTCTGGTGATCTGTAGCTTCAAATTTCTTTTAGGTGATAGCAGATCAAATTCGATATGACCAGGGCGCTGGAAACCCATGCGTAAATCACCGGTAATTTTCATTGTGCCTTGGCCATCGTAAAGCACCACATATCGACCAATAGGGAAATACTCAGAGAGCTTCCAAATGCTGGTTACGCTGGTAAACACAGGTGCATCTTGAGGAGAGGGTAGGGAGCGTACCCAGCCGTTGCCATCCAGTTGAAGGATATTTTGCTCCCGAGTATTCAGAGATGTCTTGCGTGTGCAGCCCGGATCAATCGGTTGACCAGCTTGCCAGTCAAACTCACAAGATGTGAACCAACCTCTGGAGCTTTTAAATATATCGGTAAAGGGAATGGATGATGTTAATTTCCCTAAATCGCCAACGTTGATGCCCAGTTTTGGGTTGTCACTATGTTGTGCGTTAGTGGTTTGGCTAATCACTAATGTTAATGCTGCTATGGCTAGTGATTTTAAAAAATGCGATGGCATTTGCATCTCTCCTTATTTCTTTTTATATAGGAAATAGCTTATCTTTTATATTGTTGTGAATCAATATTAACTTCCAAGGTTTTATTATAGTTGTAATTTATTGATTTTTATTTAGTTTGTCGTTATTTAGTTTCTCTAAGCGTTCGGGTGTACCAATATCACGCCAGTCTCCAGAGAAATATTCCCCACTCACTTTACTTTCTTGCATCGCAGTACGCAATAAGGGAGCTAATGCAGACTTACCAGCGGTTAAATCTTGAAATAACTCAGGCCGGTAACAACCTATACCGCTGAAGGTGAAACAGGGCTGACAAGAGTCAGAGACTCTATTGCTTTGCAGATGAAAGTCACCATCAGGATTGTGCTCAGGATTTTTTGTTAGCACCAAATGTGCTAAATCATTATCAGCAAGATCAAGGTTTTCAAGATTAGTATAGGAGTACTCACACCAGATATCGCCATTTACTACAATAAAAGGTTCTTTTCCTAGTAGTGGTAATGCATGATGAATGCCACCTGCGGTTTCTAAAGGGCCGGTATCTTGCTCATCGGAATAATGTAAATGGATATTCCAGTTAGAGCCATCGCCTAGAACTTCAGGAAGCTTCCAACCCTTCCAGCCCATATTGATGATGATATCTTTTATTCCAGCTTGCTTAAGATTTTTTATATGCCAAACAATTAACGGTTTACCACCGACTTCTAAAAGTGGTTTAGGTAAATGGTCAGTTAATGGGCGCATACGCTTTCCGTGACCCGCAGCGAGAATCATGGCTTTCATTGAGGAATTTCCACTATACCAAGATGTTTGGCTATTTCTAGTTCATTAAATAGCTCAACAAGAGGAGCAGTTTCTGGATGATCTTTACCAATTTCTAAAACATAACTTAGTGTTAAAGGAAGATCTTCTAGATAGTGTGCTTTGCCATCACGGTGATGAAGTCGGGCAAAAATACCTAAAACTTTGATGTGTCTTTGCAAACCCATCAGATCAAAATCTCTTAGAAAAGCAGAGTCGTCACATTCTGGCATGAGGTCGTTTTCAACTGCCATAGCTTTGTATTGCAATGCCCACTGATTAACTTTTTCTTTTGGCCAGACGATATAGCAATCACGTAATAATGAAATTACATCGTAAGTCAGGGGGCCGTTTACTGCATCCTGATAGTCAATAATGCCAGGATTGTTAACACCTACTTTCATTAGGTTTCGAGAATGATAATCACGATGTACAAAGCCTGTGGCTTGCTGAGTGATAGCTTCTGTCAAATGCTTGAAAGATCGCTTTATGATGTCTTTTTGGGAATCGTTCAACTCAATATTTAGATGTGTTTTTAGGAACCACTCCGGCATCAGTTCCATTTCTTGGTGCAACAAGGCTGAATCGTAATTAGGAAGCCCCGTTATATCTGCCCTTTGCAGTGTAATGAGTGCCTGTAGTGCTTCTTTGTATAAGTTCTCTGCTGTTGTGTCAGTGAGTACATCTTGATAGGGAACAGTGCCAAGGTCTTCAAGAATCAAGAAACCTTGCTCGGTATGTTCGGCAATTATTTCAGGAGCATGAACCTCTACTGCTAATAACCGTTTAGTGATATCAATAAAAGGCTGGGTGTCTTCCTTCTCAGGTGGAGCATCCATTGCGATAAAGCTTTTCGATTGATAATGAATTCGAAAATAACGACGAAAGCTGGCATCAGCAGAAGCCACTTCAATACGTGCATCATCCCATTTTAATGTATTTTTAACCCAGTCTTGCAGTAATTGAAAGCGTGTATCGTTGATCATTGAATCTGTAGTTCTTGTAAAATGGTTAAACTACCACAATATAATCTGAGAGTTAGGCCTTCCTGTCATAATTATTGCAAATGACTGGTATCAACCAATGATTATTACCTATAATTGGAACAGGTTATTTTTCATCATCGGCTTAACATTAAGTCAATTAGAGTCATCAGAGGACACGTTATATGAATATTATGGATATGCTAACCAGCGGAGATAATTCTGCGATCATTGGGCAAATAGCTCGTCAATTTGGTTTGCCAGAAGATAAAGCAAGAGAAGCAGTGGGTTCACTGGTTCCATCGTTAACTCGTGGTTTGCAGCACAGAACAAAGGAAGACATCGGTGTTGATGACTTAATGGAAGCACTGAATGTGGGCAAACACAGCCGCTACTTTGATGAGCCGGAAAGACTTGAGCGTAAAGAGACGATTAAAGATGGTAATGATATTTTAGGTCACATCTTTGGTAATAAAGATGTCAGTAGAAGCGTCGCTAAACATGCTGGTAAGCAAACGGGACTGGGTAGTACTTTGATGAAGAAAATGCTACCTGTTGTTGCCTCTATGGTAATGGCATCACTAGGTAAGAAGATGTTAGGTGGTGGCGGTGGTCGAGCTACACGTTCTAACTCTGGTGGTTTGTTAACTTCACTGTTAGATGGTGATGGTGATGGGTCAATCATTGATGATGTATTAGGAATGGCGTTTAAAGCGGCGGTTCGATAATACTTTAAAAGTTTCTCCGTTTTGTTTTTGTATATAGCAGAATGGAGGAATTTATATTCTTCTCAAAAACTCAAATATTACCTATATTTCGTGTAAAAAGTCACATTGTGCACTGCTTTCAAATAACTTAGATTCACTTAATAAGTTCTTTGCGTCAAAGTATCTAAGTAAATACCTACTCTAACTCTATCCGCGTTTCCTTAAAATGTCTGTATCGTTTCGGGGCGTGTAATCAGCCATAGTGCAACCATTATAAGAACAGCTCCAATAGTTAAACTTATCCACATTACGGGGCTGGCTAAAACTAGTATTAATAAATAACTTAATGTCATACTAGATATGGCGGCATATTTACCCGTTCGGGAAACAATACCATGCTGCATAAAAGCTTTAACAGAGGAGCCATATTGTGGATGTTTGTACACTCGTTCCATCAGTTGAGGTGAGCCTTTGGACCAGAACCAGACAGCAATAATCCAGAATACAACGGTTGGCATCAGTGGTAAAAAAATACCAATCACCCCAAGAACAAAGCTTGTCCAGCCCAAACTGGTATAAACCATTTTTTTAAGAGTGGTGGAGTTCATGACATTTTAAAATTACTCTGAGTAGTTACTTTTTATTTTGCTTTCGGTACATAAATATCAGTACAAGTGCCTTCGGCTACTTCAGCAGCGAAGTTAAGTGTTTCAGATAATGTTGGGTGAGGGTGAATAGTTAATCCGATATCCTCAGCATCCGCTCCCATTTCTAAGGCTAAAACAGCTTCAGCTATTAACTCACCGGCATTCGTTCCTACGATAGAAGCGCCAATCAGTTTTCCACTTTCTTTATCAAACAAGACTTTAGTTAAGCCTTCATTTCTACCAATTGAGAGTGAACGTCCGCTGGCAGCCCAAGGGAATGCACCTTTTTCATATTCAATACCTTCTGCTTTGCATTGCTCTTCAGATTTACCCATTGTCGCAATTTCAGGATCGGTATAAGCAACCGAAGGAATAGTTCGGGCATCAAAGAAAGACTTCTCTCCTGAAATAACTTCAGCGGCAACTTTAGCTTCGTGCGTGGCTTTATGAGCAAGCATCGGCTGGCCCACAATATCGCCAATAGCAAATATGTGATCTACGTTGGTACGCATTTGTTTGTCCGTATCAATAAAGCCATATTCGTTGACTTGAACACCTGCTTTTTCAGCATCAATTAGTGAGCCGTTGGGAGTTCGTCCAATGGAAACTAGTACGCGGTCAAAGGTATCTTCTTCAGGTGATTTTTTGCCTTCAAATTTGCAGACTAAGCCTGCATCTGTAGGTGTAATTTCAGTGACCTTGGTATTGAGGTAGATATTCTCGTACTTCTTTTTAATGCGGCGTTCCAATGGGCGAATAATATCTTTATCTGTACCTGGAATTAGGCTTGGTGATAATTCGACAATAGTAATGTTTGAGCCGAGTGCATCGTAAACAGTTGCCATTTCTAAGCCGATGATGCCGCCGCCAACCACTAGTAAACGTTCAGGCACTTCTTCAAGTTCAAGCGCATCGGTAGAATCCATTACACGAGGATCATCCCATGGAATGAAAGGTAACTTCGTTACACGTGATCCTGCCGCAATAATACAATTATCAAAGCTTATTTCTGTTGTTGTGGTTGCAGTGCCGTCGGTTGCTTCAACTGAGATAGAGTTGGCAGAGGTGAATTTTCCATAGCCATGCACAATTTCAACTTTACGTTGCTTGGCTAGTTGCTTTAATCCACCTGTCAATTTGCCAATAGTGCTTTCTTTATAGCTACGCACGGTATCAATATCAATTTCGGGTTCGCCAAACGTAACACCGTGAGGTGCGGCATCTTTAGCTTCATTGATGATTTGAGCTGTGTGGAGTAATGCTTTTGAAGGGATGCAGCCCACATTGAGGCAAACACCACCAATCACATCAAAGCGTTCAATTAGGATAACTTGCTTACCAAGGTCAGCTGCACGGAAAGCCGCGGTATAACCACCAGGGCCAGAGCCGAGTACGACGACTTCAGCATGTTTGTCGGATTTGCCACTAAAGGTGCTGGCTTGCGATTGTGGTTTAGGTAGCTCAGTGGTTTCCTTAGGTTCGTTTTCAGCAGGAGGTTGCTCCGTTGAAGTAGCGTCTTCGCTAGGGCTATCAGTAGCATCTACTTCAAGCATCAATATCACTGAACCTTCTGCAATGTTGTCACCCATACTAACTTTTAATTCTTTTACTATTCCTGCTGCATCACTAGGAATTTCCATAGAAGCCTTATCAGATTCTACGGTGATGAGTGAATCTTCGGCTGATATTTTATCGCCTACATTGACAAGTAGTTCAATAATTTCAACTGTGTCGAAATCACCAATATCGGGTACTTTTACTTCAATAATATTACTCATTAATAAGGCTCAAAATTTAATATAAGAATAAGCAGTCTATTTTAGAGAAACAATAGGCTAATGCAATGACTAAGATGTTTTGTAGGATAATATCTAGCAATCCTGCAAACTAGCTTGTTAGAGTGCTAGTCATACTGTGTATCCTTCCATGTCCGTAAAACCTTGAAAACTTCGACTCCAGAAGACAGGTTCTTTTTGGCTACCTTCTCAGCAGCATCAACCACATCCACTTCGTGACAACGAAGAAAGGGATTGGTTTTTAGCTCAAGTTCTAAGGTTGAGGGTACGCTCGGTTCGTCATTATCAATAAGCACATGGGTTTGTGCTTGGCGTTTTAGTAAGTCAAGATTGTCAGGTTCAACCCATAGTGCAAAGCCTATATTATCCAAGGTGTACTCATGTGCACAGTAGATGAGTGTGTCGGGTGGCAATTTAGCGATTTTGCCAAGAGAGTGATACAGGGCAGGCAGGGTGCCGTCAAAAACTCTCCCACAGCCGTTTGCAAAGAGTGTATCCCCACAAAACAAACTACCTTCTGTATAAAACGCGATATGTCCCGCTGTGTGTCCGGGTACAAACATGACTTTAAATGAAGCATCAATTTCTGGTATGACTACGTTGTCGTCCTGCTCTAATGCGGCAGTACAGTAACGAATTCGCTCCATTGCTGGTCCATAAACAGGTGTTTCTGGATAGTGTTGTAATAGTTTATTAATGCCACCCGTGTGATCTACATGATGATGTGTGATAAGTATGGCTACTAAGACGCCATCCTTTTCTTTGAGAAAATCTAATACAGGTTTCGCATCGCCGGGGTCAACGATGGCATAGTAAGATTGCTCTTCATCTGAAATAGCCCAAATGTAATTATCAGAGAATGCAGGTATGGTGTTTACTGTTATCATGGTTTGTTAGCCGTTTGTTCAATCGCCTTCAATACGTCTTCAATCATTTAAGGAAGTTATTATTTATGGAAAAAGGTAAGTTGTATATTGTTTCTGCTCCATCGGGTGCCGGTAAGACTAGTTTATTAAAGCAACTCATCAAGCGTAAGCCAGAGTTGAAGGTTTCTGTTTCACATACTACAAGAAACTCGCGCCCTGATGAGATACATGGAGAAAACTATTACTTTGTAAGTATAGACGAATTCAAACAAGGAATGGCTGACAATCAGTTTTTTGAATATGCAGAAGTATTTGGGAATTACTATGGCACATCAAAGGAAACGGTTCAGAAACAATTGGATGAAGGGGAAGATGTCATTTTAGAAATTGACTGGCAAGGCGCACGAAAAGTTCGGGAGCAATTTTCTGATGTTATTAGTATTTTTATATTGCCACCTTCAAGGCATGATCTAGAAATACGGTTGCAAGATAGAAAGCAGGATTCAGATGAAATTATTCAAGCCAGAATGAAGGAAGCTTGTGATGAAATGACGCATTATAGTGAATACGATTTTGTTGTTATTAATGATGATTTTGAGCTGGCAGTTAATGAGCTAGAGTCAATATTTGTCTGTGAAGGCTTGAGACTAAAAGTACAGCAGTACAGACATAAAGATTTGCTTAATAATTTGTTAATAGATTAACTCTTTAACTTAGATTAGAGAGTTAAATCAAGTGAGGTCGGAAGCTGGCGGATCACTCCCTATTGCTTGATTAAAATTATATTTTTGAGCTACATCAAAAAAGGCACCAAGTTTAAGAGCTTGGTGCCTTTTTATTGATATTGATTATTTGATCTTACTTTTTTAACAAATCACGAATATCAGTTAATAGGTCTTCTTGTGAAGGAGCATCCTCTTCTTCTACTTTATTACGAGTTGCTATTTTCACAATAATGAAAACAACCAGCATAATGATTAAGAAGTCGATAAAGCTTTGAATAAAAGCACCCCATTTGAGCATGACGGCTGGCACATCTCCAGTAGCGGCTTGTAATTCAGTGCCTAAACTGGAAAAATCTGTTCCTCCTAGTGCTACTCCGATAGGGGGCATAATCACGTTTTCAACTAAAGATGAAATAAGTTTGCCCGATGCAACACCAACAATAATACCGGTAGCCATATCAATTAGACTGCCGCCCATTGCGAATTCTTTAAAGTCTGCAATCATTCCCATATTTATCACCTATTTATTATTTAATTAATGAGAAATAACTATAGCTTATATTTTAGGTGAATTCTTATTATTGGTGCTTGTAACAGTATGAGGTGAATGCTTATTCTGACAGAATGACTATTTTCTTAGGGTCAACCTCCAGTATTTTTTTCGCGATATTTGTTGGCACTAATCGCTTTTTTCCACCCAAAAAAGTGATGGCTAGTTTGCCTTCTGAGAGTTGTTGTTGTTGAGCTTCTGTGACAAACATATATTTTATACTGGTGCCGATGACAAAGTTGTAGCGAATCTCCCCTTCTTCTTCTTTTAAAGCATTCTCTTTAATAAGTTTGCCCACTTTTTGACGACGCTCTTTTTTCAGTCTTGCGGCTTCTTGCTTTTCTTTGTCTTCTTGTTGTTTCTCTTTGCGCTCTAAATTGGAACGTTGCTGATAAAACTGCGCAAGGTCAGATTGGGGCTTTTTGCTTTTCTTTTTTGTTGCCGGTTTCTGTTGGGGCTTATTTTTTTTATGAGTTCGAAGCTTCTTTTTCTTCGGTTTCTCAGCCTCAGTTACTTGCTCTTCAGTAACAAGACCTGCTTGAAAAAGCTGGTCACGCAGAGAGTTTGCCATGATTATTCCTGTGTCTATCGATGAATGACTCCTTATACCTTTTTCAATAATGCTATGCAAGAAAGAAGCAGAAAGCTGTTCGACTGTCGATTCTAGGTTGAAACTTATAAAAAAAGAGAGCATAATTTATATAATTATTTATCAAATATTTATACTGTATAGTTAATATTTAGCATTAAGTTTCTGGGGAAGTGTAATGATACCGAGGGCAATCCGGTTTAAAATTTCAATTATCATCGTGACGATGGGTTTTTCTGTGACTGGAATAGCCAACGGAGATAATAGTGGGATGTCTAAAGCCGAGTTTGATTGGTTAATGTCTGAGTCAGCGGTTCCTTCCTCTCTTCATCAACAGCAGCAACGTGCACCTGTCAGAAGACCTGCACCTACAAGAAAAGCACCCCATCGACCTGTTGTTCGTACACGCCCCCCCCAAGTTCCGGTTAAAAGACAGCCTGTCCAGCAGGGAAATATGTTGAGGCAGCTGCCTTGGAATGTTCGAACGCTATTACAAAAATCAAACGTTAATCCCAATACAATGGGAGCTTTCATTCTAAGAATTGGTGATAAGCAGCCGATGATGGTTTTCAATGAAAACAATCCAAAAGTACCTGCATCGGTTATGAAACTAGTAACAACCTATGCAGCTTTGGGAGCATTAGGCGCTAACTATCGCTGGCCTACAGAAGTCTACATGACGGGTAACCTGCGAGGCGGGACTTTAAACGGCAACCTGATTATTAAGGGATATGGAGCGCCAGATTTCAACACGGTAGGTCTACGTCAAATAATAAAGCAGCTACGCAACAAAGGTGTCAGGAATATCAACGGTAACGTGGTATTTGATACGAGTTACTTTCAACCACCTCATATTGACCCCGGTGCTTTTGATGGTAAGCGTTATGAGACTTACAATGCTCAGCCGGATGCATTACTTTTTAATGAAAAAACCAGTGAATTTATAGTTCAAAATGTGCGTGGTAGACCTAGTGTTTATTCACCTACACCTGCTCATAATGTGCGTGTGGTTAATAATATTAAATCAGTGCGTAGCCGTTGCAGAGGCAGTGCTAGAAGTCCTCGAATGAGTATTGCATCCAATCAAAATCAGCATGTGGTGACGTTTAGTGGACGTTACTCAACACGTTGCGGAAAGCGTAATTATAAAAAAGCCATCACTGATTCTTCCAATATGATCTTTGCCAGCTTGAAGCAACATTGGCAACGGGATGCAGGTGGAAAATTTAATGCACGATTTGCTCGCGGAACGACACCGCGTAATGCGCGCTTGTTGTATCGCCATATGTCAGCTCCCTTGAGCCAAATTATTCAGGAAGTGAATAAGAAAAGTAATAACTTGATGGCGAGACAAGTCATGCTAACGATTGGTGCACGAAAGTTGGGGGCGCCTTCTACGCCACGTAAAAGTGAATTGGCTATCAAGCAATGGTTGAACTCACAAGGTTTAAAATTTCCTGAATTACGCATTGAAAATGGCTCAGGGTTAAGTCGTTGGTCACGAATTAGTGCACGCCATATTGGTGAATTGTTATTGCATGCTTATCGCAGCCCTCATCGTCATTTATTAAGTAACTCTCTGGCTGTGGCTGGTAGGGATGGCACCATGAAAAAGCGTCTACGTGGTACACCTGTAGCCGGAAGAGGGCGCTTTAAAACAGGGACATTAAAAGACACTCGAGCGATTGCAGGTTATGTGCGCGGAGTTGATGGCCGAGATTATATTGTCGCTATTTTGCATAATGATGTGACTGCTAGAAGAAGAGGGAAGAAGGCACACGATGCGTTGATTCAATGGGCTTATTGGCATGGTAAGCCACCGCAGAAGTTAGCTAAAAAATAGTATTTTTTTCTGTCTTTAAAGTATCTTAGATAAAACCCGTTTATCCTTTTCATCAGTTCTTAAGGGCAGGTACATCTAGTTTGTAGTATTTTTTACTACATGGTCAGTAATAAAAATAAGAAAATTTATGGGTTTAAGTTCATTAGTCTACTGCTAGCAGTTATTGCTCTGGGTGGCTGGTTAGTGAGTACGTCGATTATAGCCGAGCGTACTGAACAAAATATTAGAACCTTTCTGGCACAACAAACATCTCAACCTTCAAGCTCTTATTATCTTGAGCTAATTTCCTACAAACGTTCTTTGTTCAAAGCAGAACTAATCACGCGCTTACGTTCGAAAGATCCTCTATTAGCAAATGTAGTCAGTGGCGTTACGTTCAGAACTGATATTAAGCATGGCCCTGTCATTTTTAATGAGCACAATCTTCAGTTAGCAATGGCAAGCTTGAATATGTCGATGGATAAAGCGCAACTCAGTGAAGATGCGAACGATTTATTAGCTCGCTTGTTTGGTAATAAAGAGCCATTTTCAGCAAGCGTTTTAGTTGATTATGACTTGCAGGGTTTTTATCGCTTGGATTCCACTTCCTTTGAATACGAAGTGGCCGATATGAAAGTTAGCGTTTCTGAAGGTTCAGCAGAGGGTGTTTATGATTCTTCTGTTAATGCCATGCCTATTAACTTTGCAATAGATGAAATCGTTTTTAAACAAGGTGATGACTCGCTGGAATCCATGCGTAATAACTTTGTCTTTAACTTATTAAATGGATCACAGAGTAGCTCGAAAAGAGAATTTACCTCTACTATTGCAATGACTCGCGAATCCAATTTCACGGGGCTGTCTATTAACTTAGAGAATCTACAATTAGATCAGCTAGCTAATATAGTTACTCAATATGAAGATCGTTACAATCTTGACCAACAGATTGAATGGACGTTGGAAGATGCAATGCAGAGTCAAGAAGCTCAGGATAGACTACATGAGTTGTTTAGAGAGCAGGATGATGAAGTATTACCTGAAACAGACCTTCTAGTGAGCCAACTATTGAAACAAGGCTCAGCTGATATTAGTTTTTTACATAAAGTTGATAATCAAGATAGAGGCTTAGCCTATAATGATTCTGTTGAATAGTTTTGAGTGTATTCGAGTAGATCTAAGGAGCAGAATCAGTGGTACAACGGAATGAGCAACCCAAAATAGGTTTAGCATTAGGTGGTGGTGGCGCGAAAGGTTGGTCACATATAGGTGTAATTAAGGCACTAGAACACTTGGGTATTCGCCCATCAATAGTAGCTGGAACCTCAATGGGCGCATTAGTGGGTGCAGCTTATGCCAGTAATCGTCTCGATAAACTAGAAAAGTGGGCGAGACCAATGACATGGAAAGATGTGATTGGTTATTTGGATATCAGTATTTCCGGTGGTGGCTTTATTCATGGTGAAAAACTTCTTGATGCCATGCAAAAACAAGCCTTTAAAAATGTCCCTATCAATGAGTTACCAAAAACCTTTGGAGCTGTAGCAACCCAATTAAGAACAGGTCAGGAAGTATGGCTTAGAGATGGACCTCTAATGGAATCCGTTCGCGCATCTATTGCACTGCCCGGATTGTTTACCCCGGTATCACATGATGGGCATTGGTTGATTGATGGAGGATTAGTTAACCCAGTTCCCGTCTCGTTATGTAGAGCATTGGGAGCAGATATTATCATTGCAGTGAACCTTTATTCTGAAATCACGAGTAAACCATCTAGTTCAGAAGGGAAGGAAGAGGTGTCTCCAAAAGCACCAAAAATACCAGAAACCGCCCTAAGTGATGAAGAGATGAATTTATGGGATAAAGTCTCTAATCAGCTTTCCAATGGCATTCATGACGGTAAAGAAGCATTACTTACCAAAATACTTCAACGTGATAATGATATGCCAGGGTTGTTTGAAGTCTTCTCAAATACCATTAGCATTATGCAAAATCGTATAACGCGTAGTCGTATGGCTGGTGATCCACCTGATATTATCTTATCTCCTAAAATTGCGGATATTGGCACCATTGATTTTCACAAGGCAGAACCTGCGATAGCCGAAGGTGAAGAATGTGTTTATCGAATGCGCCCAGTATTGGAAGACTTACTAAAAAGCTCTTAGTATTTCTGGTTCCTTGATAGGGGCTTTCACTCTTTCATATCCATAACAATTGTCCAGTTTTTGTCTGTAGACGGATAGTGTAGAATGCACGCCACTTATTATGTGAATCTAAGTGTAGAGACACAAATACAATCGGAGTTTATTATGGCAGAAGTTTCCAAAGAGCAAGTTGAAGCTCTTCTTGCAGAGATCAATGATCGCTATCTGGAAAAAGATATCGTTAGCCTCAATCAGGTAAAAGCGGTTGATATTAATGATGGCAGCGTATTTATTCGTATTCAACAAGGCTATCCTGCGGGATCGTATCGTGAAGAACTTTCAACTGAGATCAAGAAAAAACTTGACGGTGTAGAAGGTATAACTTCTGTTGAAGTGAATGTTGAAACTCGCGTTGCGGCTCACTCTGTACAGAAAACACTTAAACGTATTGATGGCATTAAGAACATTATTGCGGTTGCTTCGGGTAAGGGTGGTGTTGGTAAATCAACGACATCTGTTAACTTGGCACTAGCACTTGTGGCAGATGGCGCTTCAGTTGGGTTGCTTGATGCAGATATTTATGGTCCAAGTCAGCCACGTATGATGGGTATCTCAGGTCAGCCTGAATCTCCCGATGGCAAAACACTTGAGCCAATGGAAAACTACGGTATTAAAACCATGTCAATTGGTTTCTTGGTTGAAGAAGATACGCCAATGATTTGGCGTGGGCCGATGGTGACACAAGCGCTTGAGCAATTACTTGGCGATACCAACTGGGGTGATCTTGACTATCTAGTGGTGGATCTACCTCCTGGAACAGGCGATACACAGTTAACACTTTCTCAGAAAATACCAGTGAGCGGCGCGGTTATCGTAACGACTCCGCAGGACATTGCTTTGTTAGATGCTAAAAAAGGTCTAAAAATGTTCGAAAAAGTAGAGATTCCTGTACTTGGCGTAGTGGAGAATATGAGTGTGCATATTTGTAGTGAATGTGGTCATTCTGAAGAAATCTTTGGTGTGGGCGGCGGTTCACGCATGGCCGAAGAACATAATGTGGATTTCTTAGGAGCTTTACCATTAGATATGAGCATTCGTGTTCAGACTGACGATGGTAAACCAACGGTTGTAGCTGATCCAGATGGTAAGATCACCGATATGTATAAAGATATTGCTCGTAGAATGAGTGCAAAATTAGCTGAAAAGGCTAAGGATTACAGCACTAAATTCCCTACGATTAAAATCGAAAACGGCTAATTTATTACTAGCTACCGTAGAGACAAGGTA
>JAZGES010000233.1:0-2534 GCA_036478935.1 Thiotrichaceae bacterium | reverse complement strand
AGTTCTCCTCTAAATTTATCCAGAACCACTAAAGTAGACACAATATTGTTCCATTTCTCTGGAGGTGGAGGACTATTTTTGATATCACCTTTTCTACTATCCCAAAAACGCTTGAACTCATAACCTTTGAAATGATCCAGTTTTAAATCGTCAATAAACGTTTCAAAGTCAGCAGCATCTGTGGCTTGCACTTCATCAAGAAGAAACGAATACTGACTCAAGTCAACATCCAGACTACGTGTTAAAGGTATTTCGCCTTCAAACGGTTCTGCTTCCTCTGTATTAAAAGCCACATGATTTAGCAGTAAATGCTCTAGACGATCTAACCGATCGATAATCTCTTGGTATTGATTACTCATATCCCCTCTCCCTTCTGTTTATGAATACACGAAATGTGCAAAAAACATTAATTAATTATAGGTATAAAAAGAATATTTGCAGGATAAAATATATTATTAATAGCCTAAAAGTGCTACATACTATTAATCGTTCCAAAAAACCGTCATACCTGCGTAGGAGACTGTGAAAGTATTCTGTTCGTGCAAAGTGCCTTTCTAACAGATGGATTATCATCTGTATCAGATTAGATGAGCTTTAGCGATTTTTAAAGCTTCAGCAATGACAACTTCTTGTACTATCACTGCCAATACTTTAGAACTATTAATCCATCACCTCAGATAACATTAAGAAGCGCTTTACTGAGGTAAAACTGTGTATGATCACCCTCATTTAATCTCCCCAAACAAACCCATGAGCAATAGCCCTAAACAAACTCCTGATTGGCATGACTTTGATAAACAGCATATCTGGCATCCTTACACCAGTATCATTCATCCTGACCCTGTATATCCAGTAGCTTCTGCTGATGGGGTAACGCTCCATCTCGAAGACGGACGTGAACTCATAGACGGCATGTCATCATGGTGGACGGCTATTCATGGATATAACCACCCTGCCCTAAATCAGGCAGTTATCGATCAAACTAAAAAAATGGCACATGTGATGTTTGGTGGGCTTACTCATAAACCTGCCGTTGACCTTGCTAAAAGGCTTATTGATATAACCTGTGACAACCTACAATATGTCTTCTTTTCAGACTCAGGGTCGGTGTCTGTAGAGGTTGCCATTAAGATGGCTTTGCAATACTGGGTAGCTCAGGATAGCCCTCAAAAAAATAAACTACTCACGGTAAACAATGGCTACCATGGCGATACTTTCGGTGCGATGGCTGTGTGTGACCCGACTAGTGGAATGCATGGCATGTTCACCCACGCATTGAGCGAACATTTATTTGCTGATGCCCCTGAATGTGAAGTTATTGATGGGCAAGTTAAAACTAATATTGAAAGCTTTTACGCATTAATCTCCCAACACCATGAAGAACTTGCGGCTGTCATTCTTGAACCTATTGTTCAAAATGCAGGTGGTATGCGTTTCTACTGTGCTGAATATCTCCAGCAGGTACGTGAGCTTTGTGATGAATACGATGTGCTGCTTATTCTTGATGAAATTGCTACTGGCTTTGGACGTACCGGTACTTTATTCGCTTATGAACAAGCCAATATAGAGCCTGACATTTTAACACTAGGAAAAGCATTAACCGGTGGTTATATGACACTTGCCGCCACGCTTACCAGCAAAAAAGTAGCGCAAGGTATTAGTGCCGATGGTAAAGGAGTATTAATGCATGGGCCTACTTTCATGGCTAATCCTTTAGCGTGTAGTGTGGCTAATGCGAGCATTGATACACTGCTCAATTCCGATTGGAAGCAGGCTATTCAACAAATTGAGTCTCAATTGCTGAATGATTTAGCTAAATGCAAAACACTAGAATCAGTTGTCGATGTTAGAGTGAAAGGAGCGATTGGGGTGGTTGAATTAAAAGAGCCTGTTAATATGCCTGAGATACAAGCTAGGTTTGTTGAGCTAGGTGTTTGGATACGTCCTTTTAATAAATTGGTCTATCTGATGCCTCCGTATATTATTGGAGCCAGTGAGCTATCTCGTTTAACTCAAGCAATTTATGATGTTTTATCAACCCCTCATATCAGAACTAAAGGATTTATACGTGGCTGTTCAAATATTTAGATTACGTAATGTAGCAGAAGATGAAGCTGAAGAGGTTCGTGTCTTACTAGCCGAGCATGATCTTGAGTTTTATGAAACACCGGGGGGAAACTGGGGCGTCTCCATGCCTGCGCTTTGGTTAGTCGATGATGAGCAAACTGAGGTCGCTAAAGCTTTAATTGCTGAGTACCAAGAAAAACGTTTTACCGAAGCTAGAGGAGAGTATGAACGGCTCAAACTTGAAGGGAAACAGCGTACTTTTCTAGATAACTTTAGAGACAACCCAGGACAGTTTATCTTTTATTTAGCGGGTATTGTGGCTCTCATTTATATAACCACTATGCCATTTATTGATGCTGGGAAATAAGCAATGTATGAGTTGCAGAACTCAACCATCCAATGCCCTTACTGTTGGGAGACGATTGAGATCTTAGTAGATTGTTCTGTTGAGAGTCAGCAGTATATTG
>JAZGES010000232.1:0-7454 GCA_036478935.1 Thiotrichaceae bacterium | reverse complement strand
CGCTAGGTGCATACTTTCTGTTTGTTTAGGAGATATTCATCTGGTGTCTATTGAAAGTTAAGAGTTTTTTGCTGAAAAGATAGCCTTAACCTTCTTAAAAGACAAAGCTTTTATCCCATCACTAAAGATTATATCGCATGAGAGCCCATCATAATAAGGCTATAACCTGTGTATTATTGGAGTTCAAGCCTTATATTACACAGAAAAGTAATAGCTAGAATATTACCAACAGCCCTATAAAAATATGGAGATGACAATCAAGAGAAGCATCAATTGCATGGAGACTTAATAACAATCAATTAGATTTGTTTCAGAAGCACTAAGGTAGCGATAAGTTTGAGGGGGATGAAAGTTTGACCATATTGTCCGTAACTTTTCAAGTTTTACTGGTTGTTTAATTTGTTCAACAGATTCAAAGAAGATTCCATATCCTTTCTTTGAATTACCATAGTAATTATAAAACTCAGCTTTTGTAACACCTGCGTCGTTACATACAAACTCCCATAACTCTTCAATCGGCTTTATAATAATTCTTTGTACTCTAAACGAACCGCGAAGCTCTTTTGTTGGTGAAGACACATATATCATCACTTGATCTCCTCCTGACAGCCGTGGTTTTGTTTTTCTTAGTTCAACTCTTTTGCTTCCATCAAATATTTTTGTAGCGTACTTAGGCTTGATAGAAATTAGTAAAGTTTTAGTATTCATATTACTCATCAGCTTCCATACCTAGTGTGTAAATCTCACTAAAAACATTATTATCAACAAACCTTGGGGAAAAGGGTGCAGATTTCTTGCCTGTAATCTCCATTAAGCTGCTTAACGGTACTGGTTTATTGAATAGTTCGGTTCTACTAAAGTGAAAAGCTAGAATCTGTTTATCAATTTTACCATCAGCAACACCTAAAACATCTCTCCAATTATATACACCTAACTTAGCTAATACTTTAAAGAGTTCTTTCGGCGTGCCAACATTAACGTCCTCGATGTAGGAACATGCTCTAATTGATGACCCATTCTTCCAGTTACTACTGCCTTTTCCTTTGCTTACATACCAGAGGACCCTGGCAGGAGACTTAGGTAGCTTTGTATGTGCAGATCTATAGTACACATTTTGAATTTGTAACATAAGTTCTGTATTAGACTCTAATAAAGACGATTCTGCTAACTTAGTATCAAACAGCTCCATCGCCCAAACAGGATCAATGGGAACTATATATGAGGGAATATCTACAGAACTTATTTTTAAAGGCCATAATGTTTTTTCAAGTTGTAGTAAATCCTTTACATTGAGAGAGTCACTAGCATTGTTTACAAGCACATGAACATCAGCTAAAGCACATTTATACTTTTCGTGATCCACCTTTAGTGTTATTAAATATGGACTTATATACTTGAGATCATGAATACGAGGTATATTAAACTTAACCCAACTACCATTATCTTTTTCAATGAATCCATTTTTAATCAGAGCATTAAGAGTTCTCTCCTGCTTAGTCAAAACTGTAAAATTTATCGCACCAACACCTTCTTTAACCGCTTCGCGTATTATCCACGAGAACAATTGAAATTCAATAAATGGACTGAAGATGGCTTCTGAAATACTAAATAATGGAATCTCTGTTTCAACATGAGAGTTCGTAGAAAGAACGAATACAGCTATTGGCTTTTCATTTATACTCAGCGTATATGTTTTATGACGATAGGGGTATAACAGGTACTCTTCTAGTCTATTTCTGAAGGCTGCTTTTTTTACCCTTTCAACCCTATGAAATATCTCAACGAGATTTTCTACACCAGCATCATTTAAAAGTGTAATTTCTATTTTCGTCCCCGATAGCTTTACCGACTTGTATTGTTCCTTGTTTAATAACTCATCTAATGAAACGATCAACTCAGTATCAGTGATAATAGAAAGACTAAATACTTCTTCAGTTATATTTTTAAGCTTATTACGTAATCTTGAATCATTTGTTACGAAACATGATGCTTGCGCAGCTGCCGCATAGGAAACTTGCTGAATATCACTTTCATCTTGAACTGATATATTCTCTGGATAATGTGTGCGTAATACTTGATAAATTTTATCTTTTTCTCCTTCATTACACTCAACTTTAGGGAGCTGGTGCGCAGCGGCTATAGCAGAGCGCCTTCTGCCTCCTTTCTTATCTCTATTAATTTCTTTAAATAGCTCTTGTGTCACAGAGAGAACCAAGTCTTCCTCAGTTATCCAATCAGATTGTAACGGATGAACATCAGAGTCATGTAGATTAAAGAAAATATTGGCATCAATAACAGCATTGATACTTGTATTATCGAGCTTTTCCTTATTTGAAAAGGAAAAGATATCAGGATGTCCATGATCATACCAATAGTGTGTTAGATCCTTTTTATCACGGCCTCGCCCCTTCTTTTCTCCGTTAAATGCAAAGCCAACATTTGGCCAAAAGCTATTAGAATCATAATCCCTTCTACAATATAGACTAATACCATAGAACTCTTTACTCAGGTTTTTAAGTTCCTGTACAAGCTTATTGGCAATATTCTTCTTTCTATATCTTGCATCTACACATAAGTGAACTATAGAAACTTGATTCTTTGTTTTAACAACTCTATAGAGTAAGTAACCCAGAACCTTATTATTGTTATTTACCGCAATTAGTATATGTCCTAACTTCGCAACATCCTTAAATGCACCTTCAGCAAAAAAACCTAAATACTTTTTATTAGCATCACCAAGTTTTATTACTTGATTCAGTAAAGCCAAGTGTTCTGTTATAGGTTTTATTGTAAATTCCATATAATTTCACAATGAAGTTAGGTAAATAACTAATATAACTTAAGATAATTAGTAAAAGTAGCACTATTAACAATTGATGTTGTAGTCCAATTTACACAGTGGCATAACTACGATCCATATCATCTTCTCAAAAACATTGTTTTTTGAGAAGATAGGCTTTATAATCTTCAAAAATACTAGATTTTGAGAAGATGAACAATATAAGCCCCATTGATATAGCAAGCTTAAAAGAGCAGCTTAACGATAGGAATATCCTAAAAGCGCTGATTCCAGCCCACAGATACCTTGCTGAGTTGAAAGGTGTTGCCAAAAGCATCCCCAATGAAGATATTTTATTATCAACACTGGTATTACAAGAAGCGCAAGACAGCTCCGAAATCGAGAACGTCATTACCACGCAAGATGCGCTTTACAAGCACCGCCTGCAATCAAGTTTTGGCGATATAGCCACTAAAGAAGTTACCAACTATGCAGATGGTTTGGCGGTTGGATACAAACATATTCAACAGCACAAGCTACTCACACTTAATACGATTTTAGATATTCAATCCACACTGGAAAACAACCATGCAGGTTTCAGAAAAGTGCCAGGAACTGCACTAAGAAATGAGCAAACAGGTGAAATTGTTTTTACACCACCCTCGCCAGAGAAAATCCCAAAACTCATGGCAAATCTGGAAAACCTACTCAATGAACAAATGCCCGATATAGACCCTTTGGTCATTATGGCAGTCGTTCACCATCAGTTTGAAACCATACATCCCTTCTACGATGGAAATGGTCGAACAGGTAGGATTATCAACATTCTCTATCTTGTAAAAGAGGATCTATTGCACTCGCCTATTCTTTATCTAAGCCGATACATCAACCAATCAAAAGCAGATTACTATCACCTATTACAACAAACCCGTGTTACAGGAGAATGGCAAGCATGGTTAATCTACATGATCAAAGGTGTAGAACTCACAGCCAAACACACCATTGAACTAATAGAACAAATTAAGCAACTCCTGCAAAAACAAAAGCATCAAATACGGGAGGAGTACAAGTTTTATAGCCAAGATTTATTAAATAACATCTTTCAGCATCCTTATACTAAAGTGCAGTTTCTAGAGCATGAACTAAACGTTTCTCGGGCAACCGCCACTCGCTATCTAGATGCACTAGCTAATGGCGGGATATTAGAAAAGCATAAGCTAGGACGTGAAAACTATTATTTGAATAAAGAGTTGGTGGAACTGTTGTTTAGTACACCAAGGATGTTTAGTTAAGGAGTTATGGCTTTTAGTGATAAATTTCAATAACAAACCATTTCTTAATTTCAATGATTTTCTATATCAGCATCTATATCAACAATAAGAGCAGAAGGTTCAGCTAAAGTAATCTGTTGACTAAGTCCTTTTAAACCAGCGTTTGCCTTGTAAGCACGTTCTGTATTCCTACTTTGCTTGCGTACTCCAAGAGAAATCACGTGTTGTAGTTCATTTAAAGTGAGTTCGGTATGGGGAATATAGGCTGAGTAATGAGGTGGCTCTGCATTGTCTACCAATAATAAACGATGTTCGGTAAGAAGCTGTAATACTCGGTTGATCATCGGTTCATGAATCAATAATTGTGTTGCAAAATCAGTGCTGGTTAATGGGAGTTTACGTTGTTTTGAATGTTGATATGCCAATTGCATGACGGCAACTGCCAGAGTCTGCTCTAGTTGTGGGCTGAGTTGAAGTGATTTGATAGGAAAATGAACCGACTGAGGATGTTGCAAGTAATAGGCAATGCTGGCGCCGATTAACAAGAACAACCAGCTCAGGTACATCCAGATCATAAAAAATATCATACTGGCAAAAGCGGAATAAATAGCAGTTTGTTTGCTTGAATGACTCACAAACGAGGCAAACCCAAGACTTCCGGCTTGCCATAACAACCCTGCAACAATAGCGCCACCTAATGCAGCTCTGAAGCTAACTTTGGTATTGGGGATTAAGATATAAACCAGCCCGAATGCTGAGATAATAAGGATTTTTGGCAAGTATGTGGTGAGCATTGTCGTAACCACCCCAAAGGATTCAGTCACTGACTGCATAATAGACGTATCAAGAAATGCCGCCCAAATCCCAAGCGCAGAGAATATCAATATCGGGCCAATAAGTAAGATGCTGAAATAATGACTAAAGCGATGTGCAAGGTTACGAGAAGCTTTTACTCGCCAAGTAAAATTGAAAGCCTCTTCAATTTTTTTCATTAGTGAGATGACGGTATATAACAAGACCAATAGTCCTGTTGTACCTAAAACACCAATATTGATATTGTTAACGAAAGTAAATATCTGATCTGTAATTTCTACACTTTTTTCACCTAGTGGCTCTAACAGTTGAAGCAGCACAGGTTCCATTTTCTGATGTATACCGAAGCCTTTGAGAATAGAAAAGCTAAGCGCTAACAAGGGGACTAGTGAAAGTAGTGTCGTGTAAACCAAGCCCATGGCTCGCAAGTTGAGCTGTCCTTCTCGTAAATCTCGGGTAATGGCTTTAGCAAGAAAATAGAGATAACAAATAAAGCTACTGTATTGAGACGAACCGGAACATAATTTTTTTGCAAAAGGGAATAGACTGCTCTTTTCTGAGTTTGTCATCTAGGCGTACCTACCTTGAAGTAGAACTTATCAGCTCCACGCGTTGACTTTCCTAAAATATTAAAGGTGGTGCCGTCAGGGTCTTTTGCATAACCATGGCAGTAAAACTCTAATTTCTGCTGAGGTGTCACATGGACTGTAGCCGCTGAGCGCATATGACAATTCACCATATTCTGTCGATTTGAAAAAGCATTGATGGGTTTGAGCTGGAATCTATTTTGTTGCCGTTCTAACTTTGATAAGCGCCAATAGCCATTGCCGTTGATCGCACGCAAGCCTATTTCATCACCTGTGGTATGAATGGTATAAATGTCCCCCGTGCCACATTCTGTGATAGCGGTTAGGTTCTCTGAAAAGGCATAAGGACGAGGCCATTGTGCTGGTTTCGTAGCATGGGTCTGATTGATGAAGGTGAGTTTATGAGGGCGACCATGCTGGCTATCCAGATAATAAAAACGATGGAAACGTGGACGGCGATCTTGTCCTCCGGGACCACTGAGTATTAATAGGTGTCTTGAGGGTGATAACTTTACTAGTCCAACGCCACCTCCGAAATTAGCTTTTGGACCGGGGACTGGTAGCTCGATATTATTTTTCTGATTAGGGCTATTTAGGTCTTTGAATATTAACCTTGAGTGCTCACCGTAAACCAAGTATTTACCCAAAATGTGAACCCCACTGGGATGTTTGGTTTTACTGGGATGCAACGTTGCAAGGCTGCCATTGTGGCTGATAACAAAAATCCCACCCTGACGTTTATGACTATGACTTCCTGCATAAGGAAAACGCGAGGAGTTTGTGCGTACAAAGCCTTGCACATGCTTACCCGGAATACCGAGTGGATACGCAGGGTCACCATCAAAGATGTCTAGTGGACGTTTGTTATAAGGAGGATAGCGTTGAGGCCATGTAAATCGCCAAGGTTTGCTTTGCCAGCGAATTCGCCCCGATGCGGCTTTCTGAAACTGTTGTTGAACATTGGCTGCACACACATTGCAATCAGCATTGCCCTGTTGGCAGTTAGTGGCACCTCTGAGTGTTGTTTTATTGGTGGGTTTCGTGGGCATAGGAGCAGGATTGGCAGAATGCGCATGAACACCCCGATTACCTTGAGCAGAAATACCCAATGCACTTGAACCGTGCTTATGTGCTAACCCTTGTTGTGGTAGTGAATGACTATGCACTCTGCCATTATGTGAATGATTAACAGGCGGTGTAACTCTAGCTATACTAGCTTGAACAGATAACAACAAGATGAAAACGGCTGTGACTTTCATGAGAATTTTCATAGGGGGAACTCTATAGTTTTTGCTTCACAATTATAATAGTGCAATAACAATAATTTCCAGAACTATCAAAGAGGAGGTAATAAAAACAAATGAATAGTAAATTAAAGCCTCAACAACCGAACCAATAAAACAGGGAAACACTAATGAGTGATAAAAAAAGTGAAGGGCTAAGTGAAAGCTCAAGTGAAGTCCAAGGTGAAGACCAGGCTGCAGACTTAAAAACAGCAATCACTGAAGATAATAGTGATAAGTCGAATATAAATAATTTTGACTCGTTACCTACTTACCAAGAAGCATTAATCAATAAAAAGCCAAAAAATGAATACGGATTAAGTCAGAATATCATCATAATAGGGCTAATTGGAGTAGGAATAACAGGTATTGTTATTCATCTTCTTACCCATGCCAAGCTCCACGAAAGTGCGCTTTTTTATATTGGTCTACCGCTATTATTGGCTTATGTTTTTATTAGCAGCAAACCTAGCAGCTCAGCAACAGGAGCCATTTTAAAAGGCACCTCAGTGGTCTTATTACTTTCTGGCCCTTTATTACAGGAAGGCTTTATTTGTATCATCATGGCAGCGCCCTTGTTTTACATTATAGGGGGCATAACGGGTTGGATTATTGACTCTTCCAGAAAGAAAAAAGCTAATAAGTTACATGCCTTTCCTATGCTATTTCTTGTCGGGCTGATGAGTTTAGAAGGTACACACCCTAGTCTTACTTTTGAGCG
>JAZGES010000231.1:0-11560 GCA_036478935.1 Thiotrichaceae bacterium | reverse complement strand
GCTACTTGTTGGTACACTATTGGCAGGTGTTGCTCTCTCATCTGTCCGGCATCATTTACATACTCCGATGAATCCACTATTTGTGGACATCTATAATGAAACAGAAGAAATTATTCCATCGGTTGTTATTGAACATGGCAATATCAATACACAAGAAAAGATTCAAGCTATCCGCATAGAACCCGGCGAACATCGAATTATTGCTTTAAACCATCAGCCGGAATTAGGTTTTAATATTAAAGCTAATTATGCGAATGGAAAGGAAAGTGAAATTTGTGCAGGAAAATGGAGTAAAGAACGTTATTTGCGTGCTTCTGTTTGGTCTTACGGGATATATATTACCGAAATTCGTTAACCACCTTGCTTTCAATAATAACCAGTAATTATCCTCATTCCGTACACTAGTAACGGAGGTTATTGACTAAAACTTTCTTAATTAATCGTCATTTAGAGATAAGAATAGTTCTTTCCCAAAGAATCCCCTTAATTTAATCAATAGCTTGCTTGAGTATTTCACCTACTATTATTTGTAACAAATAGTAAAAAACTAATTTGTGTTAATACTTTTTTTATAATATTGGACTATTGTTATTGACGAGACAACTTTCTCATGTCTCGCTCCAAAGGTGGTAGCGTTCTCTTATACAGAGAACGCTATTTTTATGAGAATTCCTTTCTCATGGATGATCAAAATGAAACTTAAGGCCTGTTAATTAAAAACGATTTTATGTTTTTTTGGTCTTATATTTGTAAAATTAATTTATGTTAATTAAAATAAACTATAGAAATATCTAGGGGATGTTTTGGATGGAAATGATGATTGGATTTTTAAATGAATAAAAACAAAGCTGTTAACAGCGTACTTCACTATATAGAGCAAGTGGGGCTTCTGATCATTGTTATTGCGACTATTATCGCAGTGGGTCAAGAGTTGATGGTTATGATAGAAAAAATGAGAGTAGATTTAAAAGATCTTCTTCTTTTGTTTATCTATCTTGAAATCATTGCCATGGTTAAGATTTATTACGAGCAGCATCATCTTCCTATAAGATTCCCTATCTATATCGCCATTGTCGCACTAGCGCGATATATTATTCTTGACTCCAAGTCCTTTAATGATTTTCAGTTATTAGAAATAGGTGTCACCATTGTTCTTTTGACATTAGCCGTTCTGATTGTTCGCTTTGGGCATGCTAAACTCCCTTATACCGAGAAGGCAGATACTAGCAGCGAAGATTAATAAAATGATGAGTGACAAGGATTCAATCCATACAGAAGATCACAAAGGGGACACTGTTGAGGATCGTGACCTAGAGGCTATTGCGTTAGAGAAAAAAAAGAAGAAGAAAGCGAAGATGGCAGCCAAAGGTGTTGAAACCATGTTTCGCAATGCCTATCGAGCGCAGTTAGATATGATTGCGCTTGCAGCAACTAAAGCCAATATCATGATTTCCCTGAATGGTGTTATCGTTTCCATCTTAATGGTCACTAGTGGCTTTATTTATACCAATACTCCCATCTTTCTCTTGCCAGCCCTTCTATTCTTAATTACCTCTGCCATTTCTATATATTTTGCACTCTCCTCTGCATCCCCATCTCCAGCGCCCGCTCATACTCGTGTTTTTTGTTGTATAAGAGACGTTATCAAGCGTAAAGCAAACTTTCGAGATTTCAAAGAATACGTTCGGCTGCCGGAAAAGCGCTTTGATGAGAAGACTTCGAATATTTTGATTTTCGATCATTCTGCGCATTTACCTAGAGATGTCTACCTGAAGCACATGGCAGACTTAGTAGATAACCCAGAAAAGACCTATGAAAAAATGAGTGATCAGCTTTATTGGCTAGGTAAAATGGCGGATCAAAAATTCAAGTATTTACGTTATTCCTACTCAGTTTTTCGCTTGGGAGTTATCGTGTCCACTCTGGTTTTCTTGAGTTTGAAAGCTATCCTGTTTTTTTATCCTCATGAGCATGATGGTGATCTGGTTCAAACACCAGAAAAAGTACTCAATATATCTAGGAACGCCAATGCCAATACAAGTATTCTAAAATTTAGCGGTATTTATGAGCCTTCTGGGGTACAGCAGCTGTCAGATGGAAGAATCATAGTGATAGAAGATGAACCAGAGCAGCCACTGCATATTCTTAAGCTTGATGCTGATGGAAAGATGATAGAAAACAAGTCTCTCAATATGCTGTTACGTATTGCTTTTAGCAAAAAACTGGATGACCTGGAAGCTATTACAACCGGCCCTGATGGTTATCTTTATGCGACGACTTCACATAAACGAAACAGCAGAGGGCAACGCAAGAAATCCCGAGAGTTATTAATTCGTTTTAAGATAAAAGGCAATAAAATCATTGATGCAGGAGTTTTGGCTAACCTTTACGATGCTATAGATACTTCCGAAATCCTTGGAAAAGTGGATAAAAAAGGTAAGGGCGGGATTTATAATCTTAATATAGAATCACTCAGTTTTGATAAGCAGAATAAGCTAATGATTGGACTTCGTAATCCACAGATAGATGGCAAATCTATTATTTTATTGTTAGAAAACCCGGTGGAGATCTTTGAGAAAAATGAAACTCCAAAAATAGCGGCAACACCTATTTTGTTAGATTTACAAGGGGGCGGCATTCGTGCAATGAGTTATGACCCCAAGCTCAAAGGCTACTTGCTAACTAATGAAACCTATACGAGTGAAAGCAATAATGTGAGGCATTCTCAGGTGTCTTTTTGGACTGGTGATAGAGATCATCAACCTGTTCCTATCAAGTTGCCTAGTCTTATTAATATGAATAATGTGGAAGGGATTGCCCCGGTTACTATTAATAACGAGCCGCGGGTGCTACTGATCAGTGATAACGGTGATCATCAGCTAAATAGACCTGCCAATTATTTGCTGCTTGAGTATCATCAGTTGACTGGTGACTAGTCTTCTAGTTAAGTAAGAATCTTTGATTAAGCTCTGTTGTCGTCATACCAGCGGATGCTGGTATCCATCGTTGAGCGTAGTTTAGTTCACAGATAGATTCAGGTATTCACTCGAATGACGAGGTACTTAATCAGAGTTTCTTAGACTTTATCCAATTGACGCAATGCATTTGGCAACAGTCTCATATCTGCAAGCCCTGCTACTAGTGCTTTTAAAAATGTAGCTTCTTCTTCGTAAACCATTTGATAGTATTGAATCTTCATGGTGAGTGCGCTACCAAAGACAATTGCTGCGAAGGTAACGAACGACCCTAATGCTAAGGTCGATGCGCCAGAAATGGCTTGACCTATAGTGCAACCAATAGCGAGTACCCCACCGACACCCATTAATAATGCACCGATGATGTGATAGAAGAAATCTTTCCAGCTAGAAAACCACTCAATACTAAAGGTTCGAAAGATCAGTGAATAAATCAGTGATCCAGCTATGACTCCTGATGCTGCTACAAGAGAGAACGTAACGTAGGTACTGGATAGCCCTGATTTAAGCCACATCAAAAAATGTGCAGTAGGTTGCACGAAAGTGAAGCTTTGTGCACCAATTCCATAAGGGCGACTATCCATCATCTCCGCCTCTTCGAGAAGCACTTGTCCCATTGCGCCTGTGGTAACCCACCATGCAGCTACAATGATTAAACCAATAACAATGCCTGCAATGATATTGTCTGAGTTGCCTCGAAAATCATCTGATTTAATCGCCCATAAAAGCATTAACGACCCTAAAGTTGCAGCAATGATATGTCCCGTGGTTTGCGAATCAGTCTGGGTGTAATGGCTAATAATAGAACCTAGGCCTTGGCTTTCGATGCCAGCCTCACTCAGATCAATATTTGCAGGTTCCATCCAGTTCAAGAAAAGGGTATGCCCAAAGTCGGTGAAAATCATTAAATAAGCACCTAAGCCAATGGTCAGTAGGACAAAAATTGATTTTAGGTTACCGCCGCCAAAGCGTAATAGTGATTTATTGCCACAGCCTGAAGCAAACGTCATTCCAACACCAAACATGATGCCGCCCAATAAATGTCTAGGCCAAGCGAATATAGGTGATCTATACGGTGGATTTGAGGTTTCGCTGCTGGTTGTTAGTGTCATATCCGCAAAGCCAAAATACTCCAGAAGCATGACGCCAAGCATTGCGGTGCCTAGTGCAAATACCCATGCGCGCATGCGTCCCGTGTCACCTATATTAACAACATCTGAGATAGCTCCCATGGTGCAAAAGTTAGTTTTATTGGCAATAATGCCGAGAAGTACTGCAAGCCCAAATGCCCACAGTAAAATCTGTGTGTAAATTTCCATTAATCCTCCAAGATCGTGGTGATATTTAAGAAGCCCTGATTAAGAATCCCTCAGATAAAGTCTGAAGCCCGTCGTGCCGTCGAAGGCTGGTATCCATGAATGAGGCATAATCTACATCATAGATAGATGTGGATTCCGTATGATGGTGGAGAGGTTTAGTCAGAACTTACCTGAGTAGATTAGCGCATCAATATTACTTTGTAAAATCAAGCAATGAAACAGTGAATATCAGTAATGAGTGCTGCTCCATCTGTTTTTAATATATTGCTTGATAGTTAACCTATGTTAGAGCTTTCTATATGTTTTTTTATTATTCTTTGTCTGAGGCATTCATCTTGCTTCATCCTCCAGGTTGACGTTCTTTCTATAAGGAAGAACGTCATTTATTATTACCTACCTTTCACTTCTCTTATTTAGACCTTAAGCTTTTAAGCCGTAATGAATTCAGTACAACCAATAGCGAGCTGAGTGACATGCCAATAGCCGCCATCCAGGGTGTAATCAAGCCTATAGCTGCTGCAGGAACGGCTAACACATTGTAGGCTACAGCCCACCCTAAGTTTTGCAGAATAATTTTCCGCGTTTTTTTCATTAGCATAAATGCACTACCAAGTTGATCATAATCTTTGCCTAGTAGAATAAAATCACAGTTATTTTTTGCAAGGTCGGTAGCATCCGAAAAAGTTAAGGAAACGTCAGCAGCAGCCAGTGTTGGTGCATCATTAATGCCATCACCTAGCATTATAATCTTTCCGGTTTTCCCTTTTTGTTCTAAAGCTTGAGGTGCTTGCTTCTGCAAATGTTGTTGCTGAATCCAATCAAGTTTGTCATGTGGCGTTAGCCCACCGTAAGCCTCTGTAATTCCCAGTTGAGTGGCGACTGCTTGTACGCTTTGTTGGTGGTCGCCACTTAATATGACTTTACGTTTTATGCCTAACTCATCTGCTTGATGTATGAACTCTTTTATGCCGCTACGTAGAGGGTCTACGATACAAAAAATGGCTTGGACTCCAGTGTCATTGGATAAATAAAGAATGCTATTTCCTTTTACACGCCAGACTAATATTTGTGTGTTAATGGCTTCGGGTAATGGTGTGTTGGTGACATGAGTAAAAGACTCATTGCCTAGTCTCCAGCGTTTGTCATTGATGCTGGCTTCTACTCCTTTTCCAGAAAACTGTGTTAAGTCGTCAACGGCGCTAGGTTGGTAGATGTTGTCTACTGATAATTGTTCTTGTGCGGCACCGATAATGGCTTTTGCAAAAGGGTGTTGAGAGCCTTGTTCCATGCTGGAAGCTATGTGTAAACACTGGTTTTCGTCTACATCACCATTGCATAAGATCGTTTCTAGTTTAGGTGTGCCTGCTGTAAGGGTTCCTGTTTTATCAAAGACTAGGGTATCTACGTGGCTTAGTTTTTCGATAGCAGACATGCGCACCGGCAAGACGTGTAAGCGATTTAAACCTGATGCTCCGAGTGATAGAGCAACGGGAGCAGCAAGCGCTAAGGCGCAGGGACAAGTAACGATTAGCACGGAGATCATATGGCTTAAGGCATTGGCAGAGTCATTCCAGCTCCAAAACAAGAAGGTAGCAGTGGCAATCAACAAAATAATGGCTACAAACTTGCCAGCGACCTTTTCTGCTATATCTACATAATAAGGTCGATAGTTGATACTACGTTGAGTTAGCTGATGGATGTCATTAAGGGTTGAGTCGGTCTTTCCCGAAAGAACTTCAACCTCAATCAGTTGTTCTACATTGATAGAACCACCCAGAATCTTTTCTCCTTTTTGGTGAGTTACAGGCCGTGATTCTCCTGTTAATAAGGACTCATCAAAACTACTGGTAGCAGAAAGTAATCTGCCATCTACAGGGATGGTTTCACCGGGAGAAATGCGTATCTTGTCACCTTCTTGTAATTCTATAACGGGTACTTCTTTGTATTCCTGTACTCCATCAATCTCTTGTAAAAGTGTAGCTGTCTGAGGGATTATTTTTGCACTGCGGTCGAGTAGGGCAGTTGCGGTAATTCTCGTTCGCAACTCGATATAGCGAGCAATAAGAAGAAAGATAACGAACATAGCAATGGATTCAAAGTAGACATCGCCATTGCCTTTAATTGTAGCGTAGAGGCTTCCCAACCATGCAACGGACAAGCCAATAACAATAGGCACATCCATGCCTAATGATTTATTTTTCAGGTCTCGCCAAGCATTGCGAAAAAATAACTGCCCTGGGTAGGCTAGAATCAAGAAAGTCGAAGCTACATTGACCCAGCGTGATATTTGTAGCCACAGTGGGAAGTTACCTTGAGCATCTTGCTCATTAAAGAAATAGCCGCTAATAGCAGACTGCATAACGCCCATGCCAAGAATAAGCGCAAATAGAATGCGCTGCATACTGCGTTGTTTTTGTTCTTTGTTGAGAGACTCGCGTTGGCTGGGGTCAAAAGGGTGAGCATAGTACCCAATGTTGGTGATAGCAGTGAGAATGTCACTTAGCTTGATTTTCTCGGGATTCCAGCGTACTCGTGCTTGTTGCCCGGTGTAATCCATCTGCACATCAAGTACACCTTCCAGTTGTCTTAGTGTTCTTTCATTAAGCCACATGCAGGCTGCACAACGGATTTCTTCCAGAATGAGCCAAGCTTCTTTCCAGTTTGCCCCGTTTACTTCGACATCCTTGTTTTTTCCACTACGAATAAACTCACGCTGTATCTCTTCATTGTCATACAACTTCAGCTTGTCGAGTAGCTTGGGCAACTCTTTGTTGTCAAAAGTACGTGCGGTTCCTTCGCGGTGGCTGTAATAATCCACATTTCCTGAAGTCACAATAGCATCACAAACCGCTTTACAACCATGACAGCAGAAAGGTTGCTCTTGTCCCTGAACTTCAAGAATGGGTGGTTTTTTCTCTATGACGGGTAGACCGCAATGAAAGCAAGGGTTATGCATCAAAGCTCCTTTCAGCAAGCAAAGGATGCTGCAAAAGTATAAGTGTAGGTCGGATAAGCAATAGCGTCATTCGACAAAAGCCGTTAATTTGGTCACTTGTCGGATGGCGTACCTCGGCAATTGCTCCTGCTTTGCCCTACTACGGTACATCCTTGTACCTATTATCCGACCTACAAAAAATGGGAAGTTTAAGCTCTTTTTATTTTTCATATTTATCGTGCAAAGTCTCTATAGAAAGAATCCAATAAAAAAGCCCTTCCAATAATAATCAGAAGGGCTTGATAAATAAATAACTGAGTTCTAAATAATAACTTAATTTAGAACCTAGATATTAAAGCTACTCAGATTTAGGTGCCTCTGGAGTTTCAGTCGCCTCTGGAGCATCAGGTGTTTCAGGTTTTGTTGGTTCTTCAGCAGCTGTATCAGCTTCCGTGTCCTCATCTTCCTTAGATGCAGTGCCTGCATCAGGATTATGTGTGCCTATAGAAGCGTAATAATCCGCAAGCTCTGTGATCTCTTTCTCACTAAGCTCACCTGCAATAAAGCGCATTCTGCTATAAATATCATTAGCACGATCGCCTTCTTTATAGGCCATCATAGTCGTGACGAAATAGCTTGGGCTTTGACCCGCAAGTGCAGGTACATCAACAATTGAACCTTCACCTTTCAAGCCGTGGCAACCTGCACAAGGTGGGATGAAACGTTCACCAGCCCCTCTTGTTGCCATACGAGTGGCTTCAGGAGTCACGCTTGAAGCTGCAACACTAGATAGCGGTAATGCTTGTGTCTCATAAAATGCCGAAACATCCGCAATATCTTGCTTGGAAAGCTTTTTCACTTTCTTACGCATGGTGCTGTCATCACGTGTCTTATCTTGATAGTCGATGATTTGCTTATAGGTAGCATGGGCCACTTGACCTGCTACATAAGGTGTATCTTCTTCTTCCAAGACATCCATATCCGTGCCATCAGCACCGTGACATTTCGCACACTTCTTAGCTATCTTCGCGCCATTCTCAAGATCTGCATTTTTGATGAGATTTCGAGTTTCAGAAGTCCACACGACATTCGATGAAGGATCTGCATGTAGTTGCGCAGTACCTATCATTGAAAGTAGGCCAAGAGCTATTGCAGATGCTTTAATCAGTCTGCTAGTTTGCATAGTATTAGTCTGCATCGTTATATACTCCAAGGGAATGTGCCATGAGTTTCGAACATAAAGAACTGTAAGATGGGATACCCGTAACTGGCGATCATGTAGACAACTATTACAGCAGTCCAGAAACCAAAACCGTTTAGTAGTTTAGGTATATTCATAACAGGATGCAGAGGCTGTGCATATTCCATTATAGGCATTACGGCTGCTTTCTTCTTGAGGTGTGTCAGCGCCAGATTTAAAACCAATAGAACCGCTGAGGCAAACAAGATGATACCGCCAATAAACATTAAGTACTCATAAGGCGCCCAAGGTGCAGTAATCTCTTCACCATAAGGTGGAACACCGATACGACGTGGTTGACCTATTAAGCCAAGAATATGCCATGGAAGTGTTAGCACTAACATGCCGATGAACCACATCCATAATTGCAATAGCGCAAGCTTCTTAGAGAATAACTGCTTCCCTGTGATGCTAGGCCACATGTAATAAGCCGATGCGAAATACATGATAACGGTTGTTCCAGCAAAGATAAGGTGGAAGTGTCCAGTGATCCATTGCGTGTTGTGTACGGCTACGTCCATAGCGTAACTGGCGTTAACCATGCCACCCCAGCCGCCGACTGTTAGCATAAGTAGTGCTAAGCCGCCTGCTAGTACCATTGGGTTGCTCCAGTTGAGCGCCCAAATCCAGCCAAGTAGACCTTTACCGCCGCGTAAGCGTCCTGCCACTTCTAGTGATGCAATAACGGTAAAGCCAGTAATCATGGTAGGAATGGCAACCATGAAGGTTCCAAGCATGTGTACAAATTTCCAACCTGCATCATGAAATGGGTCTACATACAGGTGATGCATGCCGATGGGTACACTAAATACTAATAGCATTAAGATAGAGATACGTGAGAATTCATCACTAAACAGTTTTCCACCTGCTGCGCCCGGTACTAAAGTGTAGAAAGCGATGTAAGCAGGAATTAGCCAGAAATATACGATGGCGTGAAGTGTCCATGAGAATAGGGTACGTGCTAGACCCACATCAATAGTGTCAATCCATCCCATTGACCAAGGGATTAATTGGAATAAAACTTCTGATGCAACACCTAAACTAGTAATAAACCATAAAATAGCATTAGCTGTCATGGCATACATAGCTAAAGGAACGGCTGCGCCAGGGTTGATCTTTTTCCATGCATTCATGGACATAACCATTTGCAAACACCAGACCCATGAGCCAACGACTAAGAACGTAGCGCCAAAGTAGAAGATAGGGTTAGCTTTTAATGGAGGGTAGAAGGTATACATCACCGAAGCTTCGCCAGCGAATAGCATAATAGCTGCCATTGCTGTGCCACCAAGACTGATCGCAAAACCAATCCAACCAAGACGTTTACCGCCCCAGATAGGCATTTTCAGAGTGGTATGGATAATCCAATAACCAAAGCCCATGATAAAGAAGGTAGTGAGTACAAAGCCCATGATGACACCATGGCTTGATACTGAACGGAAATAGAGTTCAATGAACTCAATTTCAGGGAACATTCCGCTTCGTTCTGCCACTTGGTATAAACCCATAAAAGCAGCGAGAAGGAAGGTAATAAAGGCAATCCAGATGTTTGCCAGTGCTAGTTTACTTGCATGTGCGTGCATTATTCGTCTCCTTCTTTTTGTGAGGCTTCAAATTCTTCTTGAGAAACCACATATAATTGAGACCACATGTAATCATGCCCTAGTCCACAGTATTCATTACAAAACATGGGGAACTTGCCTTCTTTAGGGAAGGTAGTGTTGACCTCTGAGACGTAGCCAGGAACGATCATGGTATTAAAGTTGGTAAAAGCAGTATGCACGCCGTGTAGAACATCGGCACTAGCAATACGGATTTTAATAGGAACGCCAACCGGTACTTTCATATTATGGGGAAAAAATCCATAACGTGCGGCTACCATAGTGGCAACTAGTGAGCCGTCTTCAGCTTTTTTGACGCCGAGGTTGTCTTCATTAAATTCTTCAGAGAGGTGTAATGTGGTTGAGTCTATAGTCTCTACATTACTGGGGGGGTGAATGTTCTTATTGATTGCGTAAGCGGCTAAGATTCCCATCATTGCAAAAGCAATTACAAATGAGAGAATAACCCACTTCTTTTCAGTACCATCTACATGCATAGGTAGCTCCAGAGATTGGTGTTAATTGATGTTAAGTGTAGGTGTTGTGTAAAGTTCAGTGGGTTAACTGACAGGCCCATGAGGTAAGAAATAGCCATAAAACATATAAAGCCAGCCTAGAACCATGAAAACGGCATAGACAGATAAAATAGCCCATGTTCCTTTAGGTGCTTCAGCAATTGCTGCTGCTTGTTCTTCGGGGGTCATCTCGACCATATCCTTCTCCTGTTTTGTATCAGCAAATTTTATAGAAGTGTATATTTGCTTATCGATGTCAGCTCAGGTACTTAGGTGTTGTTATATTCTCTAACTAGTTAACCATTTAGTAAAATTAAATAGCAGTAGATAGTATGAAATGACCCAGTAGGTGGAGTTACAAAGGTGAGTTTAATAAACAGCTTCTGATAGGTATAGCCGTATGATTCTACATTTATGTCATATTTACTTATTAACATAGGTTAGAAATACCTAAAAAACCCATCATTTTACAAAAGAAATCAAAATGATCTAAGTTATATTGCCTTTTAAAAGACATAAAAAAAGGTGCTCAATGAGCACCTTTTTGATTAAGGTCTAATTCCTACAAGTGCTGAAGCTATGCAGAACTATGCAGAAACTATTATGTGAACTTAAAGACGTATATAAGAATAGCCTTTCTCTTGAAGCCCGATAACATGTATTGAGCCTTCAGGAACCTTAGCAACACCTTCAACAATGTTGGGAGCTTCGCCACCGTTATGTTTGGCAATGACTTTTAATGTGCCTTCACATACAGTCACTTTGACATCATGTTTTGTCATTAGCTCTTTAACTTCTGTAGCGGTAGAAGATGATGCTTTAAGTAAGGTAACGCCAGGGCCAAAGACTACAATTTCAACATCTACAGCATCTTTGCCGTAAAGGTTTTTTAGGTTTTTTGCCGTATTGATAGACATGGTGTGAGCAATGGGGTCATTAGCGCTAACCTGAATAACTACTTTATGGTCAGCAGCG
>JAZGES010000230.1:0-4113 GCA_036478935.1 Thiotrichaceae bacterium | reverse complement strand
GTTCACTCACTCGCAAACCTGTTGCATATAAAAGCTCTAACATGGCACGGTCACGCAAACCTTCGGGGAGTTGCAAATCAGGGGCATCTAAGAGATCAATCACTTCATCTTCAGTTAGTGTATCTGGTAACGGTCTACCTAATGTAGGAGGCTCTATCAGCTCTACAGGCGATGAGCTAACTTTCCCTGTGCGTATTAGATAGCGATAGAAACGTCTTAAAGTGGATAACAATCTTGCTGTACTACTGGCTTTAATTTTTTGCTTAATACGCCAAGCTAGATAATCCCGAATGTCAGCTTCAGTGGCGAGAACTAATGTCGATTTTTGAGTAGATAACCAATTTCCAAAAGTACGTAAATCTTGTTCATAGGCTGCCAACGTATTATCACTTAAGCCTCTTTCTAGCCATAGATTATCAGTAAATTTACCAATTAGGGCTTGCTGATCTGAGAGTTCTTCAGTCATTTGATATCAAGGTACATCGCTATGTGGGGAATTCCTGCATCATCAAAAACATCACCTTGTGTGGCAAAGCCAAGGGATTCATAGAAAGAAGTAATATAGGTTTGAGAGCCTAGTGAAATTTTGGAACAGTGTAACTCTTTACAGTGATTAATCGCCAGCTGCATCATCTGCTTACCTATGCCTTTTCTGCGCCATTCAGGATGCACTGCCACACGACCTAGTTTTACATAGCAGTGAGATGCTTGCTCTTCCATTAAAACCAGCCTTAATGTGCCAACCGTCTTTTTTCCTGTCTGCGCACGTAGATGTATAGCTTCTTCATCAAACTCATCCACTTCAAGTTCAACTGGGACATTCATTTCATCAACAAAAACTGAGAGCCTTAAAGAAAGTATGTCCTCCCATAGTTCCGATGTCTGGTTTGAGTATCGCTTGAAAAATTGGTGGCTTAACTGCATAGCAATAAGAGAGGCGCCCTAGATACTATCTGATATCCCTTGTACCACAGCAACTTCTATTTTTTCCTGCTCTGCTATCTGCAAAGCCCGTGCAAGCCGAGCTGGAGCGCTTCGACCCATGCATTGATGATCAGGATCACCCTTAAATGCAACAACCATGGCATCAATCAATGCCTCATGATCTAAGGGTTGATCCGTTAAGTGAGCTTGTAATTTATAAATATCGCTCAGTACTGTGCGAGCAAAGTCTTCATGTTTCTCCCACAATTCAGAAACTGATCCACCAGTTTTTAGACCAGCAATATTGGTTGTTAAAATATAATAGTTTTTACGCACCAGCTCTTGTAACAACTGTGCTTCGTCTTGGAGCACTTCATTAGGAATATCTAAAGCATCTAGTGCATTGGCTAGCTGTTGAGCATGAGGACCATATGTTGGAGAAGGCACGACCACTTTGACATCTTGTCCTTTTTTCTTCTCAAACCAGACTGAAATAACAGTGGGGTCGGAATAATCCTGTTGTTGCCAATCAGTGGGTAATAATTCATTTTGAATCAGTGCTATTTTTGAACGCCACTGCTGAGGAATACGAGTCAAAATATCTTGTAGTGCTGTTTCGCCTACTGCAATTAAAACTAGTTCAGGGTTAGGAATATTATTGGCTTCCGTTTCCAAATCCATATCTCTGGTTATGGGATAGACAGGATGACCACAACGTAAAAAGCCTCTAGCAAATACTGAGCCTATTTCACCTATTCCGATAATAACCACAGGTTGCTTCATGCTTTGTTCTTCCTTCATTATGAATGGATTTTCTTTTAGATTGTTTTAATAGAGTAGCCCCAAAGTTTTCACATGAACTTTGGGATACTTTGAATAAGTAGCTTGTCATTGCTGAAGCTTTATAGAATCGCTAAAGCTCATCTAATTCTGGTGAACATCAAAATTCATCTGTGTAGATACCAGCATTCGAAGCTGTGTGAATATCAGAATAGTTCCCCTCTTTAGCAAATAGGGTTAGTGGAGATTTTTGATTCTCTTTATTGAGCATCCATATTAGCTTTAACACACTGCTCAATAACCTTGCTCCGCTCTTCTGGGCTTAGCCCCTGTTCTTCAGCCGCTACGATTTTACAAGCTTTGCGGGTTAGCTCTAGCCCTTCTGAAACAGTTGAGACTTCGTTCTCAGGAATTTCCACCGTTTCATTACTTTCTATCGGTGTCACGTCACTTGTCTCACCAACATCTTTCTGTGACATTTCTACACATTGGTTTACCACAGCAAATATATTCTCATCTGTGACCCCAGCTCTTCTGCTCGCACGAATACAGTCATTACGAATATCTTCAGCAGATCCATTGATTGCACTTTCGTCAACTAGTTCAAAGTTATCAACTTTAGTCTTAGAAGGAGGTATAGATTCGGAACTTTGCGGTTCATCTTGTTGCGGTAATCCAGCAGGCTCAACAGCTATTTCATTCTCTGATGAAGTCTGTAAATATTTCACCCAGTTATATTTAATGCCCAAAGTAACGGCAACGGCGAAAATAATAAAGCCGATAAGTAATGTTTTGAATAGGTGTTTGTAATTCATTGAATCTGGTGCAGAGGTTTCTAATAAGGGGGGGATAGTAAAAAAAAACGATCCAGTACTGATATGTTCTACCAGCAGGAGAAGCATACCATTAATAAGGTACTGGATCGAAAAAACACAACGCTTTTTAAACTTTTGGATTAAGTAGCCTGATTGCTACCTAATTCCTTGAAGGAAACTTTAATCACAGAAACCTGCCAGACTGGTACCCACGAATGAGACTAGTGCCACCTTATAGATAGCTCTGGCCTCAGCCAGAATGACAAGTACTTAATCAAAAATTCTTCAATAAGACTTCTAATATTATTTGTTATTTCCTAGATTCAGCTTCTGATTTTTCTTGAACCTGAGCTTCTGCTGAAATGACTCTCTACTATAATTTTTATAATACTCTCTATCGACAATATCTTTATTTGCCCTAATCTTTAGTAAACCCACTATCGATTGTTTAACTTGGGTCAATGATTTCAAGTTTTGCTTAATTTCATCTATTTGTGCTTTTTTCTCTGATACCACCACCAGTGTGGAATTAGCCATGGAATGAAGTAATAAAGTATCTGCAAACCCCCTTATTGGAGGCGCATCAATAATGACATAGTCGAAATATTTTTTGGCGCTATTTAGAAACGAAGTCATCCGATTGCGAGACAAAAGGTTTACTGGTGAAAAATCTAATGCGGAGCCTGCTGTGATGACATATAAACCGGGCATGGTGGCAACATGCTGGGTTATATTAGACAGCTCTTCCTGACCCAACAAATAGTTGATTAGCCCAGGTTTATTTTGAATCCCCAATTTAAAATGTACTGATGGCATACGAAAATCTGCATCGATTAGTAAAACTTTAGCACCTAAATCTGAAAAACTCAGTGCTAAATTACTTGCACTCACCGACTTTCCTTCTCCTACATTAATACTGGTAACCAAAAGTACCTTGTTCTCATCTGTATGTTGCTTTCCATGAAGCAACAGGGTGGCTGCAAGACGATAAGCCTCTGCAATACGCGAATAGGGTTTACGCACTATTTCTTTTGCCAGATATTGCTCACCTCGTTTTACTTCAGGTATTACCCCTATCACTGGATAGCCCGTTTTGTTTTGTAGCTCTTCTTGGCTAACCAATAGACTATTACGCCATTCCCGAATAGACGCAATGATAGTCCCTAAAAACAGTCCAGATAGCATACCTGCAAGCAACACTGTACTAATGGTAATGTTGTCAGGTTGCATAAAAAGGAAAGTGACCACCCCCACTAAGCTGATCATTAGTGTGGTTAGCATAATTAACCACTTCCAACGTAGCAGCATAGCTAAGATACGGTTTAGAAAGGTCACTATTTTGCGGGGTTTCTTATCTGTAGGTCGAAAACTAGCCAATGCTTGTGGTCGATACTCCCTGGAGTGGGGGGGGGGGCTTGGTTTAAAGCCATACTTCTGCTTTGAACCGTTCACTGATTCATTTTTTTGGGGATTAGCTGCCTGCTGATTTATACGTTTTTTAACTAATTTTGCAGGAGATTGCATCAATAACATTAAGGTTGCCGTCGATCATGTCGATGAGATTCTTAATTGTTACAGAACGTGGAAAATAATA